>NZ_DJGL01000014.1:0-133374 GCF_002432735.1 Mesotoga sp. UBA5847
CGCCCGTTGCCAGAAGAGTCTCAACCGCGACTCTAGAATCTTCATCCTGAGTCAACATCGCATCGAGTATCGAATCTGAAATCTGATCTGCCATTTTGTCGGGATGGCCTTCGGTAACGCTTTCACTGGTGAACAACCAAGTCTTCATGACTGCCTCCTATAAACTGAATCTATTCTCCATATTCTTCCTCGGACAAGAATCTACCACCAATTATCTCGAAGGACAAGGGCCTGAATGCTCTGCTGAAGTCGGCAATGATCTGGATCTTGTTCTGACACTTGCTGCCAACAAATTCTTTATCCAGTCTATAGGCTCCCTTTCCCTTTCCGTAATTGACGCTCACATCGTAGTACTTTCTCAAGTGACTTCTAAACTTCTCCCCACACTTGTTGCATTCAAAATGCACGATAATTGTGTTTCCACTGTCGTAAAACGGATTCTTACTTATGTCACGCGGCTTCTTCTTGAAAAACATCCGAAACTACCTCCTCATGACTATTCTGAAGTCCTTCGAAGCCTCGTTGCCCCAGTGATCACGAACTACTACCCTGGCATCTCTTGGATTCGTCCAGTCTATGTCGTCCCAGATGTTTATCGGAAGCAAACTGAGAGATATCCTGGAGTTAAGGTTAAACCAGTAGTCAGACTCTGTCGATGGCGAAGAGTATATTTCGTGGACCCTGTCTGCTTCGTCCAAATCGAAAGAAACGAAGTCAATCTGATACACGAGATTGTTTTCAACATAAAGCTCGATCGTCTTCGGGCTTACCGGATGCCTCAGTTGCACCTTGGCATGGAGATCCAGAGGGGTGCTGGGGGTCATTTCGATCGTTGGCTTTCCCTGTGCGAAAGAATAGGTCTTTCCGCCTGCCCTTATGTCAAGAATCTCAACCGCAGATGTCGGATTACCTGTGTCAAAATAGAATCCGGGATTGATTATCGTCTTCATAGTTGAATCTCTTACTTCGAGATGAAGATGAGGCGGCACATTTCCACTGTTTCCGGATTTCGCAACAACATCGCTTTTCCTAAACGGAAGCTCTCTCGGGTCGAAGGTTACTTCGATATATTGATCTCCAAACTCGGAGATCAATTGATGATAAAGATCGTTGAGTTTTCTTCCGGTGAGAGAGGAAGTATCTCCAATCTCGTTAACGTGAGCGAATATAACATTGATTCCTTTCTCGTTTGTGAGAATGTTCGTAACCTCTGGAAGCATCAGAGCTATACCGATCCCGTATATGGGATGATTTAAGTATATCTGGTGAACATACGAGTTGTCCGGAGAAAGGAGATCTAATCCAACGATGCTTCCCGTGGAGTAATCCATTCCCATATGGAAGTGCTCGGGATAATTGATGTTTCTTGAGTTGCCACGATACTCGCCAAAGTAACCTGTTACTTCTGGAGCCCTCTTCAGCGGAAACAGCAAAGTCGCAGAAAACAGCACACCTACTAATAAGAGTACCGCTGTGACCGACAATAATCTCTTCATTTCCTTCCCTCCTCACAAATAGAAGAAATGAGCCTTTTATTTATCTCATCGGAGGACACATACTCAACCTCAATAAGATCCTTTTCGTAGTTCTCAGAAAGAATTTCAACCGAACCCCTGAACCTCATGAAGCTCGAAAACTCGGTAGGTTTAAGTCTAAGTTTTCTCCGAGATCTCTTACCGTATAGCCGCGTTGATATCTCGCTCAATATACCTTCGATATTGTAACTCTTCAGAGCACTAACCATCACGGCTTCTGGAAAGATCGTCCCGAGCTCCGCAAGTCTCTCATTCGTGCATAGATCGATCTTATTCAAGACATGGATCCTCTTGATTTCACCGGCGCCGATGTCCCGCAGGGTACGATCGACGATTTCATATTTCTCTTTGACTGCCATGTCAGAGGCATCGGAAACTACAGCCAGGAGATCCGAGTATTTGACTTCATCTAACGTCGATCTGAAACTCTCCATCAATTCGTGTGGCAGTTCTCTAATGAATCCAACGGTATCTGAAATGAGAACCTGCATTCCTGCAGGTAGTCTAGCTCTCCTGACTCGAGTATCAAGAGTCGCGAACAATTTGTTCTCTACAAGAAGGTCTTCACTGCTGATTTCAGATACCAGCGATGACTTCCCAACATTCGTATATCCTACAAAGGAAACCAGTGGGATCGACGAAACGAGTCTTTTCTTCCTCGAGATCTCTCTCTGCCTGCCCATCTCTTCTATGTCTTTGCGAAGCCGAGAGATTCTGTCCTGCGCCTGCCGCCTGTCCGTTTCAAGCTTCTTCTCTCCGGGCCCTCTTGTTCCTATTCCCGCTCCAGTCTGTGAAAGCATCCTTCCGAAGCCTTTCAGCCTCGGCAACTGATACTTAAGACTGGCCATCTCAACTTCGAGTTTCCCTTCCTTGGTCGATGCGTGGTCCCCAAAGATCTTCAGGATAAGTTGCGTCCTATCCATTACGGGGACTCCAAGAAGCTTCTCCAGGTTCATTGCCTGAGATGGAGACAGCTCATGACGGGTGATAATGAGGACTGCACCAAAAGCTTCCAGTGTTCTCCTCGCAAAATCCACCTTGCCTTTGCCCAGATAGTGACGGGGATCAGGGTAATCGAGGTTCTGGACCACCGTCTCAACGATTTCGTACCCAGCAGTCCGGGCGAGCTCGTTAAGCTCGCCCAGTATTTCTGACTTGATATTCTGCTCTTCAGACGAAAAAACAGCGACAAGTAAAGTGTCTATGCTCGCTTCAGTCCTCCTTCTTGCCAGTAGTATTCGTCAATTTCACGTACTTCTGGGGAACCATCATCTTGATTGCATGTTTGTAGACCAGAGTCTGCTCCTGACCGTCCTCAAGCAGCACCGTGAAATTGTCGAACGACTTGACCAAACCCTTCGTCTGGAATCCCCCTTCGAGGTACATCTTCACTTCGATCCTGTTAACCCTAAGAAGATTCAGGAAACGATCCTGCAAATTGAACTTTTCAGCCATTCTTACCCCCCCAAACTGAGAGAATCGCATTTTCTAAAACCCGAGCAGCCTCACCTTCCAGACTGGACAGGTCAATTCTCAGAGCTTCTGAATATCTTCTAAACCACATAATCTGACGACGAGCGTATCTTCTTGTGTTCACAAGAATCCGCTCGATGGTATCCGAAAGGGATACACCACACCTAACATATTGTACCATTTCGGCGTAACCTATTGTCTTAAATGCGTTGAGCTCGGGCCCATAGCCTTTCGACAGAAGGCTCTCGGTCTCATCGGCAAGGCCTGCGCGAATCATCTCATGTAGACGACTCTCTATTCTGGCATGGAGCTCGCTCCTATCCCTTTCAAGAATGACAAGAAAAAACTCACGATTGTGATCTCTCTCGTTCTGCAACTCAGTTAGCGGTCTTCCCATTTTGAAGAAAACCTCAAGATACCTTATAGTTCTCTTGAGATCGTTCTCGTGGAATCTTTCAAAGGCATTCTTGTCGACTCTTTCCAGGATCTTCCTCAGCGATCCTTTGTTTTCGGATTCTATCTGAAGAAGGGCCTCTCGCACCGTTTCATCTCTAGGAGGGACGTCCACCAAACCCTTCATAAGGACCTCGGCGTAAAGGCCAGTTCCACCGGCGAGAATCGGGATCTTCCCTCTAGCAGTTATGTCCGCAACACTTTCCAGAGCAAGGTTTCTGAACTCCATCACATCAAAGTCTTCATCAGGATCACGTATGTCGATCAGCCAGTGCTTAAGGACGGCCTGTTCACTCTCGGTCGGCTTGGCCGTGCCGATATTCATGAAACGGTAGATCTGACGCGAATCAACGGATACAATTTCTATCGGGAGTCTCTGAGCCAAATCCAGAAGAAGCGATGTCTTTCCCACAGCGGTCGGTCCGAGGAGAATTGGTATCATTCTTTATCAATAACCCCGTACAGGACACCGCTCTTTTTGCTGCCCCAGAGCCTGTCAAACTCGAGATCGAGCTCTTCGAAGAGGCTGTCTCGTGTTCTGCTTTTGATAATAAACCTCTTTGATGAAATCCTGATCATTTCATCGACGTCCGATCTATTTATCCTTTCATACATCGCAAATGGCCTTAGAGGGTTAATCGAATGAGACCTCATCTGCGGGCTGTCAAACATAGGATCACAATAGACTATATCGTAGGCATTGTCTTCACAGCCTTTCACAAAGTCTCGTAAATCTCTATTATGAAGCTCTATCCTTCTCGAAGCCTCTATTAACCATTCATCTGCATAGGGGTAGTTGCGAAGACCGTGAGAAACGATCCTGTATATGTGTTCGGACGCCTCCAGGCCTATCACTTTGCCCTCAGGCAGATAGTGCGCGATAAGAAGCGCTTCATTTCCGAGACCGAACGTTGTATCCAACACAGTTTCACTTCCGGAGAGATCCATGCTCTTGATCAAATAGTCGGAGTCTTGAAGCCTCATGTTCTTGAATCTTACCTTTGACATTCCGGGGTGAAAGAAGAAAACCGTCTCCCTATTTCTAATGGTTAACTGGCCATTCTTATCGAAAACATAGTAGAAGTCGAGCGAATGCTCGCTCTCAAATTGCTTAAGCCGGCTTCTTGAAACATATTTAACACCGAGTTCTTCGGCCAGCTCTCTCGCAGAAGACACCTCTTCTTTCGTCGGTTTGTACGAAGTCGTAACCACGAATCTCATCTGTTTTCTCCATTGTTGATGCCAGGAATCAACTCTCTAAGCAGATCAAGTTCGGATTCCTTGATTCTTATCTCTTTCTCGAGCGCATCATACTCTTTCTGGAGATTCTCCAGTCTTCTTTGAGCCTGTTTGTAGCTAAGGTAAGCGTTGACATTCGTTATCGCCAGGAGCGATAAGAGAAGAGCCATGAACAAGAACAACCCGAGCGGGAATCTTGACTTATCCTTCTTGCTCTTTATTTGAGACCACTCCTGGCAATTCCGGCAATGAAGTACTTCTGCGTAATCAAGAAGAGAATTACAACAGGAATTATCGAGAAAGTGGCAGCGGCCATCAAAAGGTGATAGTCGCTTCCGGTAGCCGAACTGAAATTCTGGAGCCCGACAGGTAAAGTTCTAATCTCCGGACTCTTTGTAACAATAAGAACCCAGAGGAAAGAATTCCAGCTTCCAACGAATTTCAGCAGCGCACCAGTAATCACCGCCGGCTTTGAGAGCGGAACGAGAATCGTCCAGAGAAAACGCCACTTTGAGAGTCCGTCTATCATAGCCGCATCGTAGAGTTCATTAGGAATCGTCATGAAATGCTGCCTCAGAAGGAATATCGCAAAGACGGAGACAACCCACGGAACGATTAGAGCATAGTACGAGTCCACCCAACCGAGCGCCGTAAGCGTGATATAGTTCGGGACCAACAGGACCTCGCCAGGAACCATCATCGTTGCCAAAAAGAGCGTGAACAACAGATTCTTGCCGAAGAAATCCATCTTCGCAAAGGCGAATGCGGCCATCGCCGCAAAGATTATCTCTACAAAAGTCGTAACCATCGCCACAAACACAGTGTTGAAGTAGTACCTGCCAAACGGAGCCGCATTCCAAGCCGAAACGTAATTCTGGAAGAAGTTCTTGAACGTTTCAGCAAATGTGAAATTCGCCTTGCCGGCTGGAACATCGTCTTTAAGCCAGACTGCGTGTATTCCCGCAAGCTTTATGTCAAAGGACTTCGCTCCGGAAGGAGAGATTATTCCCCTGTAATAGACCCTCTCAACCTCGACCGGCTTGATTGAAAGGTCAAGCTCGCTGAAAATGTCGGAATGTACCTTCGAGAAAGTACCGACCATAGAAGTCTCTTTCCATCTACGTCTGATGAAATCAGCAAACGGTTCTTGACCACTTATGTTCGCCTGTCTATCAAGGTTGGCTACTATTCCTCCGACCCCTATCGTTTGACCGGCAGATGAGGCCACTTCTCTCAAAAGGGCCACAAGATCAGCATAAGTTGTGTTCTGATCCATTGCGCTTCTGACCTTCCTGTCAAGCTCCGGATTAGCGGCAACAAGTAGTGATGTCCTCAAGAAGTTCATTGCGTCGTTGACGACCTCTAGCGGTGTTTGAGTATTCGTGAAGTACTGCGAAAGGCTGTTCTTGAAATCCCTGTCGAGATAGTTCAAAAAGATCGTAACTGCACTTCGAACATTGGATGGATTAATTGCGGAAAGCAGATAATCCTTCAGCTCCCGCTCAACATTCCAACTCTCTATGAATTGCGAAAGCAACGCATGGACCTCAGCATCGGTTCTGATTCTACCCACAATCGAAGAACCTGAAAGATTGGCGTTCTGAGATTCGTTGTAAAAGACTTTTATGTCGGAGTAAAGGTCAAGCAAATCCGACCATTGCACCAGCCCATCAGGGATGCTTTCCAATGAACGCTCCAGCTGGCGTACAGACAGGGACATCCGAGCGTCTCCAGCAGAGACTTCTTCAGACAAAGCGATAATCTCGGAGACAGCCTTCCGAATTTCATCTGTGCTGCTTCTAAGATCGGCCACGATCCTTTCTAGTTCGCTCAGTTCGGTAACTCCTGTTGTACCGGTTCTGTAAGACTCAAGTGACTCTATTGACTTTGCAAGAGCAGCAACAGGCCCTTCAAGGAGTACAGCCGACTCTTCGCGGATTCTTGCCTTCATCTCTTTGGTTGCATCGGTATCTATTGGCAGTTCCTTCATCGCAGTCTCAACGCTTTGAGATAGCCTTTCGATCGCTCTTGAGTACTGCGCTCTTAGAGAGCTAACCAGGACTACTCTCTTCACAAACCCACCATCACTATAGACAGCTGCGTTGAAGAATCCGTCAAGAAATCTCCCTGCATCTTCTACCGGTAGATCTCTTAATGACTTTGCATGAGCATCCGGTACGTTATCCTTGATCGCGCTATATCTGTCGACCAATTCGGCAAAGAGCTGTTCATCAACTTGCGATGCGTAGTTTGCAGGAGCGCCATCTCTGCCAAGCAGCTGGATCTCTATTTCGCCTCTCCTTATGGGGTCATCGTTCAAATTAACAGAAAGGGTATCAAAACTAACTGACTCTTCCATCAGTGCCGCGAAGTTCCTGAATTCGCTAAGACTCAGCGTCGCAAGATCGACAGAGGCGCTGGTGCTCTTCTGCTTAATCTGAGTCTTAAAGGTGAAGGAGCTTGCTGCATTTTTCGTGGTCCAAACTGGCGGCCAGCTAGAAACCTCGCTGGGAGCTTTGAACGACGTGGCAACCATCCATGCAAATGGAACGAGCATCAGGAATGCTCCCCCAATAATTACTACATAGAGAAGGATTTTCGAGATTATCTTAGTCGATGATGTGGTCATCTGCGCACCTCAACCCTCATAGTGAACGCGCTTCTTGCCTACGTACATCTGTACCATAGTAAGAATCAGGATTATCACGAATAGTATGTAGGCAGCTGCGCTTGCGACTCCCATTCTCTGCTGATTGTAGAAGGCATCAAATACATAGTAGACAAGTGTCAACCCACTCTTGTTGACAGGTCCGGGCAGTCCCTGGTATAGTATGAAAATCTGCGAGAAGACCTTGAATGCACCTATCATCGTTATTATCATAATGAAGAACGTCGTACCCGAAAGAAGCGGCCACGTGATGAATTTGAACTTCTGCATGCCGCTTGCTCCATCGACATCTGCAGCCTCATAATACGATCTATCTATATTCTGAAGACCGGCAAGGAAGATTACAGTGGTGTAGCCAACGTGCTGCCAAACCGAGACTATGGCGATAGTCGGAATGGTCCACACTTCTTCCTTAAGCCAGGCGATCCTCGGCAGATTGAAGATCGAGAGAACATAGTTCAGTAACCCGAACTGGTCATTGAACATCCACTGCCATACCAGAGACACGGCTACTACTGACGTGACAAAGGGTATGAAGTAGGCAGTCCTGAACAGAGAACGAAGCTTGATGTTTTTGTTGAGAAGCATCGCTATGATCAGAGCAAGACCTATCTGAGTAGGCACGGCAAGCAAGACGTAATAGACGGTGTTGTAGATAGATTTCAG
Source organism: Mesotoga sp. UBA5847 (assembly GCF_002432735.1). Lineage (NCBI taxonomy): Bacteria > Thermotogati > Thermotogota > Thermotogae > Kosmotogales > Kosmotogaceae > Mesotoga > Mesotoga sp. UBA5847. The sequence continues at coordinate 8,035 of NZ_DJGL01000014.1, forward strand.
AAAGTCCGAGCTCTCTTTTGCAAGAGTGAAGTACTGAACAAAGTCCGCGCTTTGCTTCAATACTACAAAGGCCAATACGTAATATAGGGCAGCGAAGAGAATCATCGTAGACCACTGGCTGGACCTCATCTTAATGCTCTGAATGCTTCCTCTCCTTCGGAGAAGCACAAAGAGCCCCAAACCCATCAATCCAAGTCCAGCGAACAGTCCTGCAGCGGAAAGATCACTCGATAAGTTGCGCAGCAGGATATAGCCGATTAGCGCAGCAGCGAACAATCCGTACAAAAGCGAGTGGCCTTTCTTTGTTTTGTCGTATTTGCTCATTAGCCCGAACAGATGATAGAGAATCTGAATCACCACAAGAACAACAACGACGTATACTGCCGTGTTTATCAGCGAGTTGACAAAACTCAACTGAACGGGATATGTAAGTCTGAAAAGCTCCTTATAGTTGTCAAGACCTATGAAGTACCGGGTAGTTGAAGTATAATCCCATTTGAAGAAACTCAGAACAAGAGAGAAGCCGATCGGCCAAAAGACAAACACACTCAAGATCACTATCGAAGGCAATAGAAAAAGATACGCTTGCCAAGTCTCCTTCCAATACTTCTTTGAACGCTTAGCGTAAGGCAAATCATTCCCTCCCATTTGCTATGCATGGGTTTAGTATCTTAAGTATACCAAAGATTCGACCGTGCTCCTGAACATCATGGATGCGAATTATCTCGACCCCTTTCAGATACAGGTAAGTTGAGATTGAAAGCGTCTCTTCCAATCTTTCTTCTACCTGTGTTCCCGTAATCTTGGAGATGAAACTTTTTCTTGAATGCCCTACAAGAAGAGGGAACCCCAGTTGCTTGAACTTAGAGATGTTTCTCAGTATCTCGATGCTCTGCTCCGCATTCTTGGCAAAACCTATCCCCGGATCGAGGATTATCCTCTCTCTACTTATCCCCGCTCTAATTGCGCGGTCTGCTCTTTCAACCAGCCATGCCGAAACCTCTCCGACCACATCGCGGTAATCGGTCATCGCGCTCATAGTAGCAGGGTCTCCTCTCATATGCATAATTATTACTGCCGCATTGTTCTCCGAGATGACGTGGATCATCTCCTCTGAACTAAGCCCCGTAATATCATTTACTATGTCCGCTCCTTCAGAAAGTGCGAGTCGGGCAGTTTCGCTGTTGTAAGTATCAACAGAAATAACGGCATCCGGCCTCCTGTTGCGCAGCTGCCTTATGACCGGGACTACTCTGGAAATCTCTTCGCCGATACTTACCTTCTCCGCGCCCGGCCTTGAAGACTCTCCACCTATATCGATTATCGAAGCTCCCCAATCTAGCATCCTTATCGCGGCTTCTACGGCAGTAACTCCGCCTTGGTACCTGCTGCCCGGGAAGAAAGAATCCGGAGTCACATTGAGTACCCCCATAATAACGGGGCTGGAGAGATCGAGCTTTCTTCCACCGCAGAAGATCACTATTGATTCCTTCGCTTCTCTATGACTCGCTTGACGAAGAGTTCGAACACCGGATTAGGCTTGCCCACTTTCGATCTGAACTCGGGATGATACTGAATTCCGACAAAAAAACTCTTTTCGGGAAGCTCGACTGCCTCCACGAAAGTCGCTTTTGAGGATATTGAGAGTTTCTTTACATCGATTTCTCCGGGCATTCTGAAGAGCTCGGGGAAGCGATCAAGGTTGACTTCGTATCTATGCCTGTGCCTTTCATAGACTAACGGTTCGTTATAAGCTTCAAAAAGGACGGTGTTTTGCTCAATAGGAGTCTCTTGGGCACCAAGTCTCATGGTTCCGCCGAGTTTCATGATTTCCTTTTGTTCTTCCATAATGTCAATTACGGGATAAGGGGTCGACGGATCGAACTCCGTAGAATTGGCTCCCTCATATCCGGCGACGTTCCTTGCAAACTCGATAACCATAAGCTGCATCCCAAGACATATTCCAAGAATTGGAGTATCTTCTTCTCTGGCGGCCTTTATTACTGAGATCTTCCCTTCTATTCCCCTCTTTCCGAAACCGCCGGGGATGATTATCCCGTCGTACTTCCTGAGCTCAGATTTTATTTGCTCTTCCGTCATGTCCTCAAAACACTGCGAGTCGATAACTTCGGGTTTGCTTACTCCACAAAGCGCGATGCTTTCCGAAATGCTCTTGTAAGCATCATCGGTGCCAAGGTATTTTCCGATCAGCGCGATTCTTGCTGGAAGGAATGATCTGGGGTAATTCCAATCGAACCTTTCCTCAATTTCTATACTGAGCCAGGCGGCAATCTTTCTATGAATCCCGTACGAGTAGACTATAAGAGGAACATCATAGACGTTTTCGGAGTCGGGCAGATTGTAGACCATCTGTCGATCAACTCCACCGAAGAGAGCGATCTTGGCAAGCTCATTCTCCTCAATAGGCTTTTCGGACCTGACAGCGATCATCTGAGGTTGAATGCCAATTCTTCTGAGAAGCTGGACAGACTGTTGAGTAGGCTTGGTCTTGAATTCGTTGGTCACTCTGAGGTAAGGAACATATGTTACATGAATAAAGAGGAAGTTCTCAGGACCTTCTTCGACCCATAGTTCGCGAACGGCTTCAAGGAAGATCTCACCTTCAATGTCACCGACGGTACCACCGATTTCTATCATTATGAGTTCACCGGGAACGCTCTTGATTCGTGACTTTATTTCGTCTGTAACGTGAGGAACCATCTGTACGGTCGCCCCGAGAAAGTCTCCCTCTCTCTCTTTATCGATTATTGTCTTGAATACCTGGCCCGCGGTCATATTATTTTCTCTTCTCATGTTCTTTCCGAGAAATCTCTCGTAGTGTCCAAGATCGAGATCTGCCTCGTATCCGTCTTCTGTGACGAAGACTTCACCATGCTGATTAGGATTCATCGTTCCGGCGTCAAGATTTAGATAGGGATCGATCTTGAGGGTGTTAACCTCTACCCCACATTCCTTCATTACGCGCGCGATGGAGGCAGAGAGTATCCCCTTGCCAATTCCGCTTATTACACCTCCGGTAACCACAACGAACTTCTTCTTCATCGATTACAGTCCTCCACTATCCGAGTAGTCTCTTAATATACTCAATTTCAGAAGCGTGATCCTCATCGTCCCCAGGCGTCTCCAGAAGCCAAGGTTTTTCCTGAATTCTCTCATTGGAAAGAAATTCTCTGAAACCATCGTCTTTTCCGATATGGCCTTTACCGATCATCTCGTGTCTGTCTTTGCCGGCACCTAGAGGAAACTTGCTATCGTTAAGATGTATCATCTTCAGTTTTTCGTAGCCCACCGTAGAATCAATCTTGTCGATTAGTCTCGAGGTACCTTCCTTGTTTCTTATCTCGAAACCCGAATCGAACCCGTGACAAGTATCATACGTTATTCCGATTCTCTCTGGTTGTACGGCTCCGTCAATAATTGACTTGAGTTCCTCAAAGCTGCTGCCTATGTGATTTCCTTTCGCAGCAACGTTCTCGAGCAGCAGCATGACATCATTTTCCCGGTTCTCGCCTAGTACAATCTCTATACCTTTCAGAATCCTCGCAATTCCCTCCTCGAGACCATCTCCAAGGTGGCTCCCGGGATGGAAGTTCAAATACTTCAGACCGAGGGAAGCGGTTATTTTCATCTCAAGGGAAAGCAAAGTAACGGATTTTCCCCAAACTTCCTCGTTAGGAGAGGCGATGTTGATCAGATAACCCGAATGTACCATAGAATCAAAGGGATCCAGCGATTCCCTTTTCATTTCATCTTTAAAGCTATTCGACATCTCCTCTTTTGGAAGCGATGCTCTCCACATTCTGGGACTGTGAGGAAATATCTGGAAGGCGTTGCCGCCTATCGAAACAGTTTCTTTTGGGACTCTGTCAAAGCCCTTCGATGTGGACATGTGTGCTCCAAGCTTTATCATTCGGTTCACCTCATCGCTCTTCTTCGCCAATCCTTAGAATAGCGAGGAAAGCGTTTTGCGGAATCGATACCTGCCCAATCTCTCTCATCCGCTTTTTTCCCTCTTTCTGCTTCTCAAGGAGCTTCATCTTCCTCGTCAGGTCCCCTCCATAACACTTCGCAAGCACGTCTTTTCGTAAGGCCTTTATGTCACTCCTCGCGATTATCCTACCTCTTGATTTCGCCTGTATGGGAATCTGAAACTGGTGCTGAGGTATTAATTCGCTCAGCTTGTCGACAACCTTCTTTGCAATTGGATACTCCTTATCGACATGGACGATGAACGATAGTGAGTCAACGGTTTCTCTGTTGACCAGGATTGTCACTTTCACCAGATCAGATTCTCTATAGCCGAGGATCTCGTAATCCATCGATGCATATCCCCTAGAAATAGCCTTCATCCTGTCAAAGAAATCAAACATGATTTCAGAGAGCGGGGCTTCGAATCTCAAAACGACACGGTTCTTTCCGGCGTTCTCTACCGCATTGAACTCCCCTCTTTTCTCTGAAGTTATGAAACCGATGAGGTTCCCCATATACTCGGAGGGGGTGATAATAGAAAGATCTACGAACGGTTCTTCAACCTTCAGAAACTCTCCCGGCTCGGGGAAACTTGCGGGATTCGTTATCTCCTCAACATCCCCGTTCTGCATCGTAACTCTATAGACAACGTTTGGAGCGGTCAGAATGCAGGTGATGTCGAACTCTCTTTCAAGCCTCTCCCTCACTACATCCATGTGAAGCAGTCCAAGAAAGCCAACCCTAAATCCAAAACCAAGTGCCGGAGAGTTTTCTGGCTCGAAGACGAGTGCTGCATCGTTTAATTTGAATTTGTCCAGCGCCTTTCTCAGTTCATCGTAGTACTCCGGCATCCCGGGGAACATTCCGGCGTAGACCATCGGCTTCGCCTCTTTGTACCCCGGCATCGCTTCCGCGGTGGGGTTGCTGGCCGAGGTTATCGTATCGCCGATTTTCGCACTCGAAACGTCCTTTATGACGGCAATGATGTAGCCTACTTCGCCGGCATCTAGAGAGTCTGTCTTTTCCATTTGAGGCAGAAAGTATCCGACTTCTACAACTTCGAAGGTCTCTCCCGAAGACATCATCATTATCTTGTCTCCGGCCTTGACGCTTCCATCGAAAACTCTGACATGAACTACTACTCCTCTATACTTATCGTAAATGGCATCAAAGATTAGAGCTTTCAATGGGGCTTCAAGCTTTCCGGAAGGAGGCTTGACTCTGCTGACTACCGCTTCCAGTATCTCCCTCACTCCCTGACCTGTCTTCGCGCTTGCCTGAAGGCAATCGTCCGAAGAATAGCCGATGAGGTCGATTATCTCTGCCAGCGTCTCTTCAATATTTGCGTTAGGGATATCGATTTTGTTCAAAACCGGTATGAGTTCCAGATCATTCTCGATAGCCAGGTACGTATTCCCCACGGTCTGGGCCTCAACTCCCTGAGAAGCATCTACCAGAAGAATTGCTCCCTCGCAAGCCGCAAGGCTTCTCGAAACTTCGTAGTTGAAGTCGACATGACCCGGCGTGTCGATGATATTTATCTCATAAGTAATTCCGTCATCAGCCTTATAGTTGAGCTTAACCGGCTTCGACTTAATAGTTATGCCTCTCTCCCTTTCTATGTCCATCGAATCCATGAATTGATCCTGCTTATGTCTTCTGTCCACTATATCGGTTATGTCGAGAAGTCTATCGACAAGTGTCGTTTTGCCGTGGTCGATATGAGCAATAATCGATATGTTTCTTATACGATCTCTGTTATACATTAGAACTCCCTCCTGCCGGTCAAGGATGATTCTATCACGGCGTAGGTTAAGCAAGTTGAATTGAACAGAAAAGAATGAAAACATATCCAGCAAAAAAGCTGGACGAGCCATCTCGTCTATGAATAATCTGGTTTAGTCTATCACCAAGGCCTTAACGAGTTAACACTTAAAATTGACCGGTCAACTCTTTAAGAAACGTCGGAAGAGCAAACGAAGCCCTGTGAATCTCCGTATTGTAGTATCTCAAAGGTGCTCCGAAATCAAGCACTCTCTCTTCATCGAAATCTTCTCTCGGATCCGCTTTCTTAGATCCAATAGTATATGTCCACATTCCTGAAGGATAAGTGGTCATGAAACTCGTGTACATCTTCGAAATCGGGAAGACTGAAGAGATTCTGTTGTAGGCTATCGCCACCCATCCCTTGTCGTAGAAAGGATCCTCGGTCTCTGCACAGAAGACTCCATCCTTTCTAAGGGCTTTGTAACAATTAGCGTAGAATTCCTTTGTGAAAAGATGGCCACCCTCGCCTGCCGTGGGATCGGTTGAATCAACTATTATTACGTCGAAGTAGTCCTCGTTCCTTCTCACGAAGTCGGCTCCGTTTTCGTTTATTATTGATGCCTTGGGATTGTCAAGTTCGACCGACATCTCCTTGAGATAGAGTTTTGCCGCGTCTATTACATAGGGATCGACCTCGCAGAGAATCGCCTCCTCAATGGAAGGATGCTTCAGAACCTCCCTCAGACTTCCCCCATCGCCGCCTCCAATGATCAAAACTCTTCTCGGATCGGGATGCGTGAAGAGAGGTACGTGAACCAGCATCTCATGGTACATGAATTCATCGGCTTCAGTGAACATTGTTATCCCGTCCAAAACCAGGACCATGCCAAACTCAGGGTGTTCGAAGACATCTATTCTCTGAAAGGGACTCTGGTAAGAATATACAAGTCGCTTCATTTTCATAAAAAGACCTGCATTCCCTCCCGTATAGTATTCCATGAACATTAGATGATTCAAAGTCCTCAACTCTCTATCTTCCATTCCTTCACCTCCGCGTTATCATCACAATTATCTCACCGGTCTGGAACACTACAATGATTAATTCACACTATTCAAAGCTTATAAAGACTTCAAAGCTTTTGTCACAATTACTTTTCTACTTAGGCCAAATGGATTCTATCACTTTGATTAAGGCATAGTCAAACTTGCGGAATGCCTTATCTAAGGGCTCAATGAACGAAATTCCCTGATTTCTGTACTCTTCGTCATTGGGCCGCATCCTGATGGTAGAATTAAGAGTAAAGACTTTCCCCGACAGGAGGCCTTCGAATGTTCTTAAGGCAAGACATGGGTATTGATTTGGGAACTGCCAACACCCTGGTTTATGTGAAGGGACAGGGTGTGGTAACAAATGAACCTTCGGTTGTTGCTATTGACGTGAATTCAGGCAAGATCCTTCAGGTAGGCCTGGAGGCAAAGAGAATGGTGGGAAAGACACCTGCAAGCATTGTGGCGACCCGCCCGTTGAAAGACGGAGTTATTGCCGATTATGATATCGCTCTCGCAATGTTGAAGTATTTCATGGGCAGAGCAACGGGCAGACGGCGCTTCGTCAAACCCAGAATAGTTGTCGGAGTTCCTTCGGGTGCGACCGAAGTCGAAAGAAAGGCGATCGTCGATGCCGGTATTGAAGCGGGAGCCAAGAAGGTCTTTCTCATTGAAGAGCCGATGGCAAGTTCAATAGGCGCCGGGCTGAATGTTGAAGAGCCGACAGGAAATATGATTGTCGATATCGGCGGCGGCACAACCGAAATCGCCGTAATATCTCTTGGGAGTATCGTTTTGAGCCAGTCTATAAGGGTCGCCGGAGATGAGATGGATGACTATATTGTCCAGTATATCAAGGAGAAATACCGGCTCTTGATTGGTGAAAAGACTGCCGAGAGAATAAAGATGGAGGTTGGTAATGTTGTTGAGGCAGAAGAGGCCGATAGCTCTTATTCAGAAATCGTAGGTCTCGATCTCAATTCCGGATTGCCGAGAAAGATCTCCGTTTCAGGCGCAGAAGTACGCGAAGCCATTGTAGAACCGGTGGCGAGAATCGTCGAGGCGGTTAAACTCACTGTTGAAAATACGCCTCCAGAACTCATCTCGGATATTGTTCAGAGCGGTATAGTCATTGCGGGCGGAGGGTCGCTCCTCAATGGCATGAAGGAACTAATACAGGGTGAGACTGGAATCACGGTTGTTGTTGCCGAAGACCCCCTAACCTGTGTAGCCAGAGGCGCCGGTCAGGTTCTTGAGAGAGTCCCCATTCTTGAACGACTCGAAAAAGGCAACCTTAGATAGGAGGAGCTTCGCAGGTGAAGTTCGCCGAGGCGGCAGTAGTGATTCTTATGATCTTTCTCATCCTTCTGACACTTTCAGAAGTATCTGGAGTGAACAGAAAGATGAGTGATTTGCTTGAAACCCTTGCCCTGCCGCTGATAAATATTAGAGTAGACATAGAGAACTTCTTCAGATCGGTATTTCAACTCAGGAGTATCGATCGAGTCATCAGAGACCTGAACAGGTATGCTGAGTCTTTCAGCAACAGGTTTCCATATCCTCTGCCAATGAGAGTCGCATTCTTCAGCTTCGAGCGAAACAACACCGCCATCATGACTACTGATAGAAGCGCGGCTCAGGGAGTTCCTGTTGTTTCGGTCTTTTCTTCGACCATCTATGGTGTGGTGAAGAGCTCGCATGACGGATATGTTATGGTCTCACCATTAACGGCTCCTGGTGTGAGGATTTCCGCCGTAGTACAGAAGGATAACAGAACAGTTGAAGGAGCTGTCTACTCGAGTGGAGGTAAGCTGTACTTCTCTACTTTCGACCCCTATTATCTGGAGAGCGGTGATCAAGTAAGAATCGCTTCGACGGTCCAGGGTTATGGGTACTACAAGACCATGAAGATTGATCTAATCGGCGAAATCGCCGGACTCCACGGAAGCGACTATCTAGTAAATACTCCAAATGTTTTTGGTGATTACTTCGTCTATCTGGAGTGGCAGGAATGACCTGGTTATTACTGATAGTCCCTGCTCTGTACTTTGATCTCGGATTTGGAGATCTCATACCTCTATATCCTGCATATTTGACATTGCTCGTCTTCCTTCCAACCAGAAACATCGCTTTTGTTCTCTCTGTTGCGCTGGTCATTTCATGGATAGTGGGGATGGCTCTGTCTGGAATCAGCATGGTTATAGTGCTCTCATTGATCGTTACATTATCGGCGTTGGCGATTCACGGGAGATATCGGACGCTCAGTTTCGGAGCGCTTACATCGGCAGCTATTGGTCTTGCTGGAGTGTTTTTTTCGGGTACGAGCTTTGGTGTCCTGGTTCCTTTTCTGGCAACATTCTGCATCCTGAGGAGGTTGAGCATTGAAGACTAAGAGTGCCAGGAGGTTTGACCTCTTCTTCGTGCTTTTCCTTCTAGTGATGGGACTGTTTGTATATAAGCTCTACGATTACCAGATAGTCAACCAAGAGAAGTATGCGAAACAGGTAGAGAGTATAAGCCGTAGATCCATTTCAATCCTTCCTCCCAGAGGCATGATTATTGATCGCAACGGAATCCCTCTTGCTTGGGACGCACCTTATTACAGGATTACGAAGAAAGTCGTCTTTCTTCCTGAAGATCTGAAGAGGATGATGGTTGACGCTTCAGAAAACAGAGAGAAAATGGAAAAGCTGATTCGGCGTCTCGAGGTTTTTGGCAGCGTTGAGACAGTCCTACCAGCTTCGGTCGCAGAGAGACTGAATGACTTTCCCGAGTTGGAAGTCTCGGAAAGGATCATAAGGCATTACCAGGATAATCCTGGAATCTCTCACGTAGTGGGTTACATCAAGTCTGATGGGGAACCGGTTATGGGAATAGAGAAGCAATACAACGAACTCCTCAGAGGAACTCCCGGTGAACAGCTCATTCGTGTCGATGCTTTAGGAAGGCAGATTAGCCTCGAAGGCGAAATACCCCCTTTGCCGGGAGATGATCTGAAGATCACAATAGATTCTAAAATGAGTGAATATATCTATAACCTCATAAACGAAACCGGAAAGACCGGCGCAGCTGCTGTAATGAAGACCGACGGAGAGGTTCTCGCTCTTGTTTCAGTGCCAAGCTTTGAAAGCATGTTTTTCACAACGGGGATTTCAAACAGGGATTGGGACCGTCTTAATCTCGATCCTTCGAGACCTCTGGTAAATAGAGCTTTGAGCCCCTTCTCGCCAGGCTCTGCGATCAAACCGTTCATTGCCATGGTGGCTCTGGCAGAAGGGAAAGACAGCACAAAGGAGATCGACTGCGGAGGGGTTTTTCAGTACAAAGACAGTCGAGGCGTGGTTCAGGGAGTATACAGAGATTGGAACCTTTACGGCCACGGAAAGACCGATCTTGCCAAAGCTATAACAGTATCTTGCAACGTTTATTTCTATCAGCTCGGTCTAGAACTGGGAATCAACACGATCAACAGATACGCAGAACTGTGGGAGGTCTTTAAACCTACCGGAATCGATCTTCCCGAGGAGTCAGTCGGCTTGATGCCCTCCCCCACTTGGAAACGTGAGAGGCTTGAGGAAAGCTGGTTTCCTGGCGACACGATTCAGATATCAATAGGCCAGGGTTATCTCAGCATCACTCCGCTGCAGCTGGCAAAGTTAACAGGCGAAATCGCGACTAGAGGGATCGAGATCATTCCTTTTATCGGTTCAAAGAAAGAGAGTAGCAGAGAAGCAATCAATCTGAAAGACAGCGATTGGGATCTTCTCATCAATGCAATGGGAAATGTCATAAGCAAGGGTGGAAGTGCCGCCGATGCGGGAACCGCATACTCTGCATTCAGAGGTTTTGAAGAGACGGCCGCCGGAAAGACCGGTACTGCGGAACAAGGAGGTTCGAAACCGGCTCACTCCTGGTTTACAGGTTTCATGCCTCTTCATGAACCGGAGATAGTTGTTACGGTGTTCGTTCACGAAGGCGGCTACGGATCGGGCCTGGCTTCACAAATCTCAAGAAAGATTATGGATTATTATGTGACAGAATACGCCCGGTAGAATCATTCCACCGGGCTCACAAAACTCAACTCTTCTCCCATCTCGAAGAGAATCCTTCTCTCTTCGAAGAAGTAGCCGACCCTATCGATATTCTCTTTTCTGACCGCAAGCGTTGAAATAACCCTATCAGAGTAGTCTACATTTCGAACGGAGAAGTCTCTTCCTTCCACGAACAATCTGCTGAAGTCGTTCCACTGACTGTAGCTCATCTCGGCAGCTAGCTCAACTCCCGGGCAAAACAGAGCTGGCTTTCCTGACCTCAAGGCCTTCAGGGCCGTTTCACCATAGGCGTCTATCAGTCCTCGTATTCCCAGCTTAACTCCTCCGAAGTACCTTATGACTGCCACTGCAACATCGGTCAACTCGAGTCGACAGATCGATCCAAGTATTGGCTGCCCTGCAGAACCGTGAGGCTCTCCACCGTCGGAGTAATTAGCCACTTCCCTTCCTGGAAGCGAAATACGATACGCCCAGCAACAGTGGTCGGCACCTGCGTGATCCTGCGAGACAGCCTTTATTAGTGACTTTGCTTCATCCTCGTTCTCACACCTCTTACTGAAGCCGATGAACTTTGACTTCTTGATGTTTATCTCACTGCTTCCGGTTTCGAGAAGTGATTTCGTACAATCCATTACTCTCCTCTTGAAAACTTATCTATGAAATCCATAGCAGGTCCGAGAATGTAATTGGCATCGGCAAGTGTCTTTTCGTAGACTTCCAGCCTCTTCATGAACTCGTAGAATTCCGGATCTCTGTTGTATGCATCTGCATAAATGGTGAGAGCTTGAGCGTCTCCCATCCCAGTTATGATATCTGCTTCCTTCTGTGCAGTCGCCATCATTATCTGCGCTTCTTTGTCGGCCTCCGCCCTAAGCTTCTGAGCCTCTCTATTCCCTTCGGCTCTAATCAATGAAGCTTCCTGCATTCTCTCGGACTTCATTCTTTCGAAGACAGCATTTCTGTTTTCGTCGGGCAAGTCGGCCCTCTTAACACGTACAGATATTATCTCGATCCCAAAGTCCTTCATGTCATTTGCGGCAAGTTTGGTTATCTCGTCGAGAACATCGGTTCTTTGGCCGGAGATAATGTCATCGTAATCAAGTTTCCCAAAAGTATTTCTTACGTGAGAGTACACAATGTCGTCTATCCGTGTGAGTGCGATCTGTTCTGACTTCATTGTCTCTACGAAACTCCTGGGATCTACTATCCTCCATAGCGCGAAGGTGTCTGTAAGAATCGTCTTTTTATCCCTAGAGTAGATCCTCTCAGCATCAACATCGTAGATCTGAATTCGCTTGTCGAACTTCCTTACAGAGTCGATGAACGGAGTCTTGGTGTAAAGACCGGCCTCGGTAACTGACTCGCGTATTTCGCCAAATCGAAGGACCACGGCCTGTTCAGTCTCGTCAAGTATGAAGAAGAAGCTAGGCAGCATAACTGCCGCAACTATTACCACAATAGCAATCGGAATGATGAATTTGTACTTCATTATCTCTCGCTCCCTTCAAGATCAAGGAGTTTAAGAACGCTGCTCTGGTCAAGAACAACGGTCTTACTGGCCTCTCCAAGTACTTTAGCAAGCGTTTCCAGATACATCCTGGTTCGAGTAACCTCCGCAGCCTTTTCGTACTCCTGGAGAATCGCAAGGAATCTATCCGCTTCTCCTTCTGCATTGAGAATCCTCTCCTGTGCGTAGCCTTCCGCGACTCTAGTCAATTGAGCCGCCTCTCCTTCTGCCTTGGGAATGAGGTCGTTCTTGTATTTCTCGGCCTCATATATGAGTTTCTCTTTGTCCTGCTTGGCACTGTTCACATCGTCGAATGCGGCGATAACCTGTTTTGGAGGCGCCACCTCTTGCAGGAACACGTTTTTCACCAATATGCCTGTACCGAGCCTCTCAAGTTCGGCCTGGACTCTCTCTGCGGTCCGAATTGAGATTGTGTCTCTCTCGGTTGTGAGAATTGAGTCTATAGTGCTGGAAGCAACTTCCTCCCTAAGCACCGACTCTGTTGTGAACTTCACGATGTCGCCATCATCCACGATATTGAAGGCGAGTTTTGCCGGATCCCCAACATAATACTGGATAACCATTTCCACCGAGACGATATTTCCATCTCCGGTGAGCATGAGAGACTCATTTGCCAGGGTCTGGTAAGTACCTGTTCTAACGGTTCTAAAACCGATTTCCTGCTTTCTCAAATTCGAAGTATCTACAACGACTACGCTCTCAAACGGAAATGGCAGATGGTATCCAAGTCCTGGACCGACGGTATTTGTATACTTTCCGAATCTCTTGATCAGTCCGACCTGATCGGGCCCAACCAGGAAAAACCCGCTCAAGAAATACACGGCAACGATTGCGACAATAACCAGCAGCACAAAAAGCCCGGACCATAAAAAGCTCTTCTTAGGGCCTCCACCGCCTGTGAAATTATCTTCAGGTTCCTCAATTTTTACGTCAACCATTATCCAACCTCCTTCCAGATTTCTATCTCTGTTCCAAGATCGACGCCTGCAGCCTCTCTTACTTTTCGCTTGATCACTTCAATTAAACTCAAAACGTCTTCCTGGCTGGCGTCTCCTTTATTGACTATAAACCCTGCGTGCTTTTCCGATACTTCAGCGTCCCCGACCCTAAAACCCTTCAAACCTAACTTTTCGATGAAGGAACCTACATAGAAGTCAGGCCTCGGTCTCATAAAAACGCTCCCTGCACTGGGATACTGAAGCGGCTGCTTCTCAAGCCTTTTCGCCAGGATCTCAGACATCCTTCTACTGATTTCAAGCTTCTCTCCTCTTCTAAGAGCGAACTCGGCTCCGAGGATGATTTTGTTGCTGGATCTGAAAATACTGCTTCTGTAAGAAAAACCAGCGGCCTTCCCGTCGATTTCTCTTGCCCTGTTGCTTTCATCCAGATAAGTCACTCTGGCAACGCGATTCCCGAGTTCGCCACCGAAGGCACCCGCGTTCATGAGAATCGCCCCCCCGACAGAACCGGGCAGTCCAGTGAGAAATTCAAGGCCAGTCAACCCCTCAGATAAACAGTGCCAGATTAGAGTATTGACACTGGTCCCGGCCTGAACGAAGACCCTCTCTCCTTCGGACTTCATCAAGTTCAGATTCTTGGTCGAGACTACAACTCCTTCAAAGCGGGCGGGACAGATGATATTTGAACCTCCTCCGATGATTCTGAATTCAATCGCCTCAGATTTCAGAAAGCTCACGATTTCCGCAAGCGACTCAACGGAATACGGCTGAACAAAGACTCTTGCAGGACCTCCTACCCTGATCGTCGTATGCCACTTCAGAGGCTCATTAAGCCTTACATCCGCCCCCAAAGAATAGAGGATATCAAAACAGTCTGTCAGTTCTCTTTTTGCCATTGATAAAGCCTTTCAGTGATCTCCCTACCATTGTGAAGGCTTTGGAGATAGTTCTTCAATTCATACCTCCTTGAGAGAATTGAGTGAACTGCTTCAAGAATGAAGGCCTTCGTAGACTTGTCGGTCGTCTCTCTCCCATACAACTCAGCAAGCGCCTTGACAGCCATTGAGGAATTAGTGCTGCTTAGAGCCATTATGACTTGGTCTCGGAGTTCCGAGTCATTGTTCTCACTAAGCATCAAAGAGAGAAGACCCACTACCTTCTCTCCTTCACCCAGGCGCGCAAGAGCCTCGTAGATAACGACTTGAGACCTCTCGTCACTGAAATCTTTCAGCATCTCATAAAGGTTTGTAACGGTTCTCCTGTCACCTATTTCACCTGCGAGGTCCGCAAGGTACAGCCTGGAGACGGGGTCGATATTCGTTATTCGCATCTTCTCTATGAGAAGCGGAACAACTGCCTCTCCCATCTGCAAGAGCGCATCAAAGCAAATGTGCGCAGTTTCGCTGTCTTCATTGACCAGAAGGTCAAGAAGAGCAGGAATCGCCTCCGTTCCCTTTTCTTCAACTATCCTGTTTATTAGCTCTTCTCTATTCACTAGACGCACCTCATTTCTCAATCTGGAATCTGGCCGCTCATTTCCTCGATCTCTCTTTCTTTAGAGCAGCCATGAAGCTCTTCTATACTCGAAATGGTGTTGGAACCGAACTGCTCTTTTCTGACGACAAAGTGCTTGTCTGCATTCTGAGCAATTTGGGGAAGATGGGTTATAACTATAGTCTGTATCTCCTGCGAGATCTCTCGCAGTTTGTCCGCCACTACCGCTCCCAGCCTCTGCCCAACACCAGAGTCAACCTCGTCAAACACAATCGTTCTAAGATCCAGCTGCTCTCTCAAAGCAGACTCAAGCGCCAGTAAGAACCTTGAGAGTTCCCCTCCGGAGGCCACCTTACCTATCTCCATAAATTTCATTCCGGGATTTGTCTTCACAATCATCGTCACTCTGGAAGTACCGTAGTTTCTCGGTATCTCTTCCTGGCGCAAATGAAACTTCAGTTCTGCACCTTTCATCCTAAGGCTTTCAAGATGAACTCTTATTTGCTCTTCTATCTCCCTGGCCCTGGCCAATCTCTTTTGGTCGAGAATCTCTCCGGTCTTCTTCAATTTGTCAAGCAGATCCTCTTCACGCCTCTTCAGCCTCTCTTTTCTCTCCTCAAGCTCTTGCAGAGACCTCAACTCTTCTTTGAACGTCTCGAGCTTAGAGAGTATTGCATCTGCAGAATCACCGTATTTTCTCTTCAGCCCCTGGATTAAGGTCATTCTGTTCTCAATCGATGTAAACTCTTCATCGTCGATGTCAAGGGAACCTCTCTCCTCTTCGACCTTCGAGTACAGGGAGTCGAGCTCTTCTAGTGCAACTTGGAGATTTTCTCGCCACTCACCATATCCAAAGCTTTCAATTCTCTCGACTATAGTAACTGCATCGTTAAGCGAGTTATAAACAGACAAATCGCCGTCCTTAAGAAGCTCTCGCAGCTCATGAAACGTATCTAAGAGGGCTTGAGCGTTTCTATATCTTGTATACTTCATCTCTACGATTTCATCCTCGCCCGGCTGCAGTCCCGCCTCTTCTATCTCGCTAATCTGGAAACTCAAGAAGTCCTTCTCTCTCTCTATGTGAGCAGGGTCTACACTGAACGATTCGAACTCGCGCTTGACCTTCAAAAACTCTCCATATAGCTCTCTGTAATTTGTAAGGCTCTCTTCGCCTTTCAGCGCATGATCCAAAATTTCGTGGTGCTTAGACTCGTCTAGAAGACTAACACTGCTGTGCTGAGAGTGAACCTCTACCCTGTCGCTGAAGGCAGTCTGAACAATCTGCCTTGGCACCATCCTCCCGTTTATCCTGTAAATCGTCCGTTGCCCAGTGAAACTTACCGTTACAAGGAGGTGATCTTCTTGAATCTCGATTCCCGTTTCTCTCAGTTTCGAGCTCAAAGAATCGTCGACCACAAAGTTTCCTTCAATACTTCCGGCATTAACGTTATCCCATTGGGGAGGGAATCCTAACACTGTCAAGAGCGCCTTAAGAAAGATAGTCTTCCCTGCTCCGGATTCACCGGTTATTGCGTTCATTCCTTCAGAGAATTCAACGTAGAACTCCCTGAATGTAAGAAAATCCCTTCCTGCCAGCGATAGCAGCATATTTTCCTCCAACTTAGTGTATAGTCCAAGTGGAACTCATACATCAATCTATTATACTATCGATCAACAGTACCTTCAGTGACTCTGCTTTCGGTCCGGCAAGACACCGGCATATCGGCGCCTTGACAGTCCCTGCCACACTCCGTATAATGTTCACTGTGACGAATTCACTGGAGGTTGTTTATAATGAAAAGAACATATCAACCATCAAGAGTTAAGAGGAACAGAACACATGGTTTTCTTGTTAGATCCCGAACGGTTGGCGGCCGAAAAGTGCTGGCAAGTAGACGAAGAAAGGGAAGAAAGAGACTGTCTGTGTGAATCTGAAGGATCAGTCCCTTAGTAAAACAGAAAGACTAAGAAGAAAGGCAGACTTCGACAGAGTCTTCAAAAAGGGAAAGTCAATTGTTGACCCTTTTTTTGTTGTATTGTATGTTAAGAATAGTCTGCCTTTTTCTCGTATTGGAGTATCGATAAAACGGAAATTCGGCAAGGCGCACGTGAGAAACCGACTCAGAAGATTGGTGAAAGAGGTTTACAGGACTAATAAATCAGTCTTGCCCGCGGGGTATGATATACTTTTCATTGCTAGAAAGGATTTATCTGACCTGTTTAAAGAGAGAGAAGTTGGGTACTTTGGCATTATGCTCGTTATCAAACGAATCGCTGAGAAAATTGGAGAAACGTCCGATGAAAAAGATACTACTGTTTCTAATAGATTTCTACAGAAGAAAGATCTCACCTAGAACCCGCCCAAGATGCAGGTTTTGTCCCACGTGTTCAACATACACATATGAAGCTATAGAGAGATTTGGAGCTTTCAAGGGGCTCGTTCTCGGAACATGGAGAATACTCCGATGCAATCCCTTCAATCCAGGGGGCTTCGATGAAGTACCAGATCACTTCACGCTACTGAGGAGGCACGGAAAATGAGAAGAGCGATACTTCTTACTTTGATCTTCATGACACTTTGCACGCTCTCTGTATCGAGCAAAGAACTAGTTACTCAGGAAGGAACCAGTACACTCATAGTCTCAGGCAAAACGCTCAAGGTTACCCTCGACACAGTGAGAGGGTTGATTCTTGGAGTTACGAGTTATGCCGATAACAAAACAGTCGAGTTCTATGTCTACAACGAAAGTCTTGGCAAAGACGGCTTTAACGTATTCGATGCTGAAGGAAACGAGCTTCTTCCAACTTCATTTTCATACAGGGAGGATATCGACGGAAACATAGTTGTGACATTTAATTACGAGCAGGGCAGTAAGTCTTTCATTATTCTCAACAGTCCTTACTATGATTTCAAAGTTCAGTTCGATTTCAACCAGAGAGTAGAGGTCGCTTTGCCGTTCATATCTTACCAAAATCAAACGTTGGGACCCGATTCCTCTTACTATATGACATATGACAAGTTCAGCGGCCAGAAGACGCTGTTTGCAGTAGCGTCGAACCAGGGGACATTTAAGTTCCAGAGATACGAGCTTGAAAGTGGAAGAGGGGTTCTGGAATCTTTTGCAGGCCCAATGAGATTAATACATATTAAGCAGGCCCTTCCAGAACACTACGACGCAATAGTCAAAGATCTCCAAGACTTTGGCGGGGTGACCATTTTCTCATGGATCTACCATGGGATAGTCTACTTCCTCTTCTGGCTTTACCAGTGGTCTGGGAACTTCGGATGGGCGCTGATTATCTTCACTATAGTAACGCGATTCATCCTCTATCCCCTTTATCATATTCAGACGAAGTCAATGCTGATGATGAGGATGCTGCAACCGGATGTTGATAGAATAAAAAAGAAGTACAAGGACCCGAGAAAGCAGCAGGAAGCAATGATGGCACTCTACAAGGAAAAGGGATACAATCCCGCTTCCGGCTGTCTCCCGATACTTCTTCAGTTACCCGTGCTGATTCTTCTCTACAACGCGATTCGGTACTTCAGTGAAGCGATGGCATATTCTCCGGGTTTCTTGATCTGGAAGGATCTATCCGTTGGCAACTTTGTCATGAACATTCCCTTCATAATCATCACGGTCGTTGTGGGAATATATAGTTCGTTGCTGACCGCTCAAGATGCGCGATCTGCAAGATCCGGAGTAATTATGCAGATCATTTTCCCGATTCTATTTGCAACGTTCCCATCAGGGTTGTTGCTGTACTGGACAACCCAGAGTGTGCTACAGCTAATGATTAGCTGGGTTGTTTACAGACGTCACGGAATAAAGGGGCTGACTTTGAGGCAGATGCTCAGTCTGCCAGAAAAACCTGCGAAGTAGACAGAGATGAGCTCAGGAGGTGTTAGTTCGAGATGAAACCAATTGAATACAGAGCCGAGACCGTTGAAGAGGCGATAAGGCTGTCTCAGGCTGATCTCGGTGCCTACGAAGACGAAATGGAAGTTACTATCAAGGAGAAAGGCTCAAAGGGTTTTCTAGGAATTTTCGGATCAAAGGAATCGGTAATAGAAGTCTCTCTTCTTGACAAACACTGGGAAAGGAAACTTCACGACTTCCTTAAGGGAATACTCAAAAGCTTTGACGAAGAGACTTTTTCCGAAGTGAAGCTCGTCGGAAGAACTTACAGAGTTCGAATAGAAGGCGAAGAAGTGGCAAGGCTCATTGGAAAACACGGAAAGACAGTGGCCGCATTGCAGCATATTATGAATATCTATGCAAACAGGATGGCTCCTACCAAAGTTAATGTAACTGTCGACATAGGGGACTACAGACTTGAAAGGAAGAGACTGGTTGAAGAAATCGCTCACAGGACAGCAAAGTCGGCTCTTTCCAAGAGAAGCAAGATCATAATGGAGCCAATGTTAGCCTTTGAGCGCAGACTCGTTCACGAAGTTATCTCGCAGTATGAAGAGCTCAAGAGTTATTCCGTAGGATTCGAGCCATACAGGAAAGTTGTTGTCGAATACAGCGAGAGAAAACACTCTTACGATAGAAAATCTGATCCAAAGAGGAGGCGCTACGAAAGTGTCAGACCGAATTCTGATAGGCAAAGCGCATGAAGTTGAACCACAGCTGTTCGACAATGAAAGTGCAAGGAAGGTCTCCAAGAGAGTATTGATAGGAAAGGCTAAAGGCGCCGAAAACTTCGTCATGAGGTTGTTCACCGTTGGAGAAGGAGGTCATAGTCCTCATCACAGTCATTTGTGGGAACATGAAGTCTTCATTGTCTCGGGTGAAGCGACAGTTGTTACGAATCAGGGCGAGGTCCAGGCATCTGCCGGGAGCTACGTCTTCGTTCCTTCAGGAGTGAAGCATCAGTTCAAGAACACAGGAAAGGAAAATCTCGAATTCATCTGTGTGATTCCATCTTCGGCAGATGAGGAATAGAATAGATACAGTTGATAAATAGAATTTGATGCGAAGGAGGGACCGACATGCCGTTTTACAGATATAAGTGTGAAGACTGTGGAGAAGAAACCGAAGCCTTCCAGAAAATGTCCGATGAACCCCTTACGGTTTGCCCAGCATGCGGGGGCAATCTGAAGAAACTGGTGAACAGCGTGGGAGTTGTTTTTAAGGGTGGAGGCTACTACAGCACAGATTCAAAGAAGTCTCCGACTGTTGATAGCAGCAAGAAGCCTTCAACTTCTACTAGCAAATCAGAATAATTAAAAGACATCTAAGCTTAGGTAAGGCACTGCGTTTGTTGAAAGAGGGGAGAACAATCCCCTCTTAGCTTTTTCATATGCAACCATCGCGATCATTGCCGCGTTATCCGTGCATAGATTAACAGGTGGGAAGAAAGCTCTTATCTTCGACTCTTCCGACAGATCATTCGCTCTCTCTCTCAAGCGAGAATTCGATGCAACCCCACCGGCAAAGGCGACTTCTTTCAGACCCTTACTCTCGGCTGCGTGGAATGTCTTCGTAACCAACGAATCGACTATAGCTTCCTGAGCAGATGCCGCGACATCATAAGCCGAGGCCGACGGGTTCTTCTTCAAGAAGTACAGGACTGAAGTTTTGATGCCACTGAATGAAAAGTCGAAATTACCCTTCTCTTGAAGCGGCCTTGGAAAGTGATATTTGACTTCTCCTTTCTGTGCTGCCTCCTGTATTGCAGGACCGCCCGGATAACCCAGCCCAAGCAGCCGCGCAATCTTATCAAGGGCCTCACCTGCGGCATCGTCTCTTGTCCTTCCTACAAGCTCAATTCTATTCCAGTCTTCAAGCACAAGAATTTCGGTGTGACCTCCCGATACCAAAAGCACCATGAAGGGCGGTCTCAGTTGAGGGTACTCCAGGAAATTCGCATAGACATGACCAAACAAGTGATTCACACCGATGAACTTTTTGTTCATTGCAAGGGCCATCCCTTTTGCAAAAGACAACCCGACCAGCAGAGATCCCACAAGCCCGGGACCCATGGTCGAGGCGAAGACATCTATTTCTTCCAAACTCAAATTCGCCTCATCGAGTGAAGCGGAGACAATCTTGTCAACTATTTCTAGATGCTTTCTTGCTGCGATTTCCGGCACAACCCCGCCGAATTTCCTGTGAACATCTATCTGAGAAGAGACTACAGAAGAGAGAAGATGGCCATCTTCAATGATGGCCACCGCTGTTTCATCACACGAACTTTCAAGAGCAAGAACCTTCATCAGGCAGATTCTCTAGAGATTATCTCCGGAGAAGAGTTATGGACTATGACGTCTTCATTAATGACAACCTTCTCCACGTTGTTCATTGTTGGAATATCATACATTATATCAAGCATTACCTGCTCCATCACGCTCTTAAGAGCTCTGGCGCCAGTCCCTCTCTTCATAGCTCTTTCAGCGATCGCAGACAATGCACCTTCGGAGAATTCCAGCTCGACACCATCAAGCCCCAGCAGTTTCTGGTATTGCTTAATGATAGCGTTTCTCGGCTCGCTCATTATCCTCTTCAGATCCTCAACATCGAGATCATTCAAAGCGGCCAATACGGGGAACCTACCCACAAACTCAGGAATCAAGCCGTATTGAATCAAGTCATCGGGAACGACCTGCTGGAGAACCTCACCAAGCCTAAGTTGATTCTTCCCCTTGACTTTTGCCCCGAACCCCATGGAGGAGTCTAGAACCCTTTGCTTAATTATGCTGTCTAGACCGTCGAAAGCACCACCTACAATAAACAGAATGTTGCTCGTATCTACTTTTATGAATTCCTGGTAAGGATGCTTTCTTCCGCCTTGCGGCGGAACATTCGCAACGGTCCCTTCGACGATTTTCAATAGAGCCTGCTGTACTCCCTCACCAGAAACATCTCTAGTTATCGATGGATTGGGAGATTTTCTTGCTATCTTGTCGATCTCGTCTATGTATATTATCCCGAGTTGTGCCTTCTCCACATCATAGTTCGAAGACTGGAGCAGCCTTAGGACTATGTTTTCAACATCTTCTCCAACGTATCCAGCTTCGGTAAGAGGTGTCGCATCTGCAATCGCAAACGGCACATTGAGAATACGTGCAAGGATCCTTGCTATGAGGGTTTTTCCCGAGCCAGTCGGGCCAACTAGCATAATGTTCGACTTCTCAATCTCGACATCATCTACATCATTGAAGACTCTCTTGTAATGGTTGTAAACGGAGACTGAGATTGTCTTCTTCGCGTTCTCCTGGCCTATCACATAGCGATCCAACTCCTTCTTGACATCTGCAGGAGTTGGGAGCTTCTTACCGGGCGCCTTTCTTGCTTTCTGATCCTGCTGAATTATGTCATGAAATAGTTCGACACATTCATTGCATATGTACCCTTCCGTTCCCGATATTAACTTTTTTACCTGCGGTTCTGATCTTCCACAGAACGAACAATATCTCTCAAACGGCAAAACTTTCCCTCCCATTAATCGGTGCTTTTATTATACACTGTAATAGGATAGCACGCACATAGCACGCACATGGAGGTAATTGATGAAGGCTCTCATTATAGACGGATACACCGATGAACCGGCGGCCTTCGGAGTACCGCCGTACATATCGCCAAGAATCAGGGCTTTGGCCGGCGCCTTTCTGCTTAAGAGATTTGAGACAGACTACCTTACTATAGATCAGGTAAGAAGTGGCAACCATTGGAACCGACCAAACGACTACGATTTTCTTCTAGTATATGGGGGGGTCACAACCTCAGGCAGGTACTTAGGAGGAACCCCGATATCCAGCTCCGAAATATCGAGACTTCTTGAAGCGAATAAGGACCCGGTGAAAATCGTCAGCGGTCCCTTAGTGTCTGTTGGCTATACTCTGAGAGGAGGTACAACCGCCTTTGCTCCTCGCTTTCTAGGAGCAGATCATCTCTTCAGGGACGAATTCGAGCTCGCTGAGCTGCTTGGCATAGATTACGACGGTTCGCGTTATTCGCTGCTGAACAAGCTGTACGAGGCCGGAGCGAATATTATCGTACTTCATCCCTCTTATCCAGATGTAATAGCTGAAATCGACATATCTTCAGGCTGTGAGAGAAGTGACGGCTATTGCTCTTTCTGCACTGAATCTATTCTCTACGGAGGTTTTGAGTGGAGAAACCTAAAGGGGATTATCTCGGAATTTGAAGCTCTGAGGAGGCTCGGCGTAAAGGCAATTAGGTTCGGAAGGAGTGCAAACGTGATCGCGTACGGTTACTACAAGAATAGCGACAAACTCGATACACGTTTAATTGAAGAACTTTTCAGATCAGCCAGACACATACTGGAACCCGAAGTGCTTCACATTGACAACGGAAATCCGATTTTCATTGCCAACCATCCCGTCGAATCGAGATCCGTGCTTGAATCGATAGTCAGGTATAATTCCGCAGGAGACACGATTTCTTTCGGCGTGGAGAGCTTCGACAACGAAGTTCGGGAGAGGAATAACCTCGGAGGAAGCGTTGAAGACATAATGTTCGCTATTGATCTGGTCAATGAAGTAGGTGGTACAAGAGTTGATGGTGTCCCGAAACTGCTTCCGGGTATCAACTTGCTTTATGGTCTTCCAGGACATAGCAGAAACAGTTACGAAGTGGACTACGAAAACCTGGTCTGCATAAGAGACAAGGGGCTACTTGTACGAAGAATAAATATAAGGCAGGTAATGGTCTTTCAGGGGGCAGCGATTGCCAAGATGAAGAGGCCGAAAATCGATCATAGATTGTTCGAAAATCACAAACGGCGTATAAGAGAATCAGTAGACACTTCGATGCTAAGGGCAGTCTTCCCTGTTGGAGCGGTTATACGAGGCGTCCTTCCGGAATACAGCGATGGAATGGTTCACTTTGGCAGACCTCTGGGTACTTATCCTATTCTGGTCGGTACTCCTCTAAGCTTTAAAGAGAAGACCGACTTTGTCGTTATTGACCACGGCATGAGATCTGTAACCGGCCTTCCCGTTGGAACTGAACTGAATGAGCTCGGTGAGAGAGAGCTCCAATATCTGCCCGGAATAGGAAAAGATAGGGCAAGATCGCTAGTTATGAAGAGGCCCAAGACGGTAGAAGAACTGGTAGAGATTGTGGGACCCGAAACGCACAAGACACTATCGTTGGTTAGGACAAAACTAGGAGGAAAGCAAATATGAAGCAGAGAGTCGTTTTAGTTACTACAGGCGGCACTATCGCTATGGTAACCGACCCTGTTACAAGGGCTTCGATTCCGGCTCAGGGGTTAAACAAACACGTGGCCAATGTCGAGGGGCTTAAAGAAGTAGCTCTTGTTGAGCACCATGAGTTTTCAAACATCCCAAGCCCTTATATCAACCCGGAGACCATGTGGAACCTCTCTAAGAGGGTGCAGGGGCTCTTAGACAGGGAGGAAGTTTGCGGAGTAGTCATTACTCACGGAACGGACACTCTCGAGGAGACGGCCTACTTCCTCGATCTAACAATAAGGAGCGAGAAACCCGTGATTTGCACAGCAGCAATGAGGAACATCGACGAAATGGGAACCGATGGTCCAAGAAATGTGCTCTCATCTGTCAGAGTTGCTGTCAATCCGCTCGCAGTTGGAATGGGAACCATGGTCTGCCTGAACGACGAAATCCACGCAGCCAGAGAGGTAACAAAGACCTACACCAGCAACGTTGCGACCTTTGACTCTCCTGGCCATGGCCCGCTTGGAATAGTTGACGAAGATTCAGTTATCTTTTTCAGAAAGCCTTTGCTCAGAGCGGTTTTTAACGTTGATAAGATTGAACCGAAAGTCGCCCTTGTCAAGACCTTCACTGGCGATGACGGCTCGATCCTCAGAATTCTGCCCGAGCTGGGCTTCAGAGGATTGGTTCTTGAGACATTTGGGAGAGGCAACGTACCCGTTGAAGTCTATCACGTAGTAAAATACCTAATAAGAGCGAAAGAGTTTCCTGTTATCATTACTTCAAGGTGTTTCAAGGGAAGGGTTCTTGGAGTTTATGGATATGTCGGTGGAGGAAAGAGTCTGGCCGATTTAGGCGCGATCTTTGCTCAGGAGTTGTCCTCAATAAAAGCAAGAATCAAACTGATAGTTATAATGGGGATCACAAGTGAAATGGCGGAAATCGAGAGACTCTTTAAACTCCCTTTGAAGGGGGCATGACGTGGGACGTGAAGTACTGAAGAAACCTCGTTTTCAAGCAGCGGTATTCACATTATTCTATCTTGCAATTTGCTTTGTGGTATTCTCGGTTTCACTAAGAACTGCCGTTATTCTCTTTGCGACTTTCACAGTTGTTCTTTTACTTGAACCCTGGACAAGGTTCGCACAAAAGTATTTTAGAATCAAGCGTTCAATCTCTTTGGGAATTGGACTGACTATTATGTTCGCAGGAATAACTCTTTTGATTGTCTTCCTGACGACTCCTGTCGCAAAGGAGGCCTCGAAATTCTACAATATTGTCAGAGATTTCTTCCCTTCCGTTCAGGAGGCTGAAATTACCTCTTTCGAAGTGAATGCGAACATCGACAGATTTCTTTCGGACGAAGACCTCCTCGCACAGCTTTCTCATGAAGAGATCGACTCGCTCGATCTACTGTCTAAAGATCTGAAGAACTATTTCGTTGACGTAATGAGGCCCATACCTGCAAACCCGGAGGGGTTGGAACAGGATCTCGCTCTGCTTGAGGAGACTCTCAAAGAGCGCAGTGACTATCTTGTGATTGTCAGCAGTAGCAAGTATAAGCAAGCTTCATTTGACGAGATTCATGGCATCGTGGCAAACTATCTGAATCCCGAAGTGGCCGAGTCGCTTTCTGCCATCGTAATGGAGAATGCAATGATAGTTCAGTCACAGGAACTGTGGAGAGATGTAGTGGAATACTTCATGCCGAAAAACATCGATCCGGCAAGACGTAGGGCAACTTATGAAAGCGTAAGGAATTTCCTCATTCAGGTGCAGAACAGCCTTATGAAATTCCTTCCGGGAGTACTGGAAAAGGTGCCCAGTTTCGTAACCACCACGGGGTTCGTTCTTTTCTTCACGATAGTGGGCGCGATCTACCTAAGCTACTACTTTCTGACAGTTAAGGAGTTCGCTCCAAAACTCTATCCGAAGAGGATTCGCGATATTGCTCTCAACTTCCTTTCAGACACGTACAAGAACCTTGAGAGGTACGTGATCTCGGTAGTTCTGATAGCATTGATTGTGGGGATCGTAGTCGGCATTGTGGTTCAGTCGATGGGATTGAAATACAGCCTCCTAATGGGGCTCTGGGCTGCTTTTACTAATCTCATACCCATAGTGGGAGTACCACTTGAAATTGTGCCCCTCGTTCTTCTAGCCGTATCCACACAGAATCTCGTTCTTGTCCTGATACTCCTTGTCGTTTTAGTAATAGTTCACGCGGCGGCCTTCATCCTTTTCCTGGTATTCATGAAGGGCTACAACAGAATCAATCCAGTAATAGTCATTTTGATGATTGTGGTGGCAGGACAGTTGCTCGGGCTTTTTGGCGCGATTGTTGCCGTTCCGTTTGGCATTATATTGAAGATGATGTGGATCCACTTCTTCTCACCGATGCTCGAAGAAGAGGAACAGGGTCAACTCGGCGAGTAAGAGATAGCTACGAACTGCGACTGTCATGATCTACCCGAAGCTCACATAATAAAACATGCATCTCCAAAGGAGAAGAATCTGTATTTCATAGAGATAGCTTGTTTATAAGCAGAGAAAATCAATTCTCTCCCTGCAAAAGCAGAAACGAGCATAAGGAGAGTCGATTTTGGGAGATGAAAGTTTGTGACAAGCGAGTCGATTATCCGGAATCTGTAAGGTGGAAAGATGAATATATCCGTCTGGCCGCTGTCTCCCACGAGTTTCCCGTGTCGTGTCGCAATGCTTTCAAGAGTTCTAACTGTTGTGGTACCCACAGCGACAATTCTCCTGCATTCTGCTCTCGCGTCATTTATCCTCTTTGCCGTTTCCGATGATACCGTGAAGTACTCGCTATGCATTTTGTGCTCATTCAAGACCTCTGATTTCACCGGCCTGAATGTTCCTATTCCAACGTGAAGCGTGATGTACTCAATAGCGACTCCTCTGCTCTCAATGGATCCGAGAAGCTCATCCGTGAAGTGAAGCCCTGCGGTAGGGGCAGCGACTGAGCCCTCCCTCTGCGAATACACAGTCTGATAAGACTCGGGATTATCCGGATACTTGTGAATATACGGAGGAATCGCAAGGAGACCGGCCTCTTTTATCTCTTCATCGGCAGCTCCATGGAAGTCAAGGACTCTGCTAGAGTCTTCACAGTGTTCTACGACCTTACAAGAGATGCTTCTGAAGATAAGCTCATTTCCCAGCTTGATCTTGGAACCAGGTCTCACTATCGCTTTCCAGAGGCCTGAGCCCAGTTTTTCTATCAAGAGGGCTTCCACACTGGCACCTGTTTCCTTTCTACCTATTAGTCTCGCCGGGACGACCCGACTGTTGTTTAACACCAGAACATCACCCGGACGAAGGAGCTCAGTGATTTCTGAGAAGACTCTGTGTTCAAATAGGCCTGTCTCCCTGTTGATCACCAGTAGTCGAGAGCTGTCTCTCGGATCAGCAGGTTCCTGAGCAATCAATTCTTGTGGAAGATCGTAATCAAAGTCTGAGACTTTCATCTATGTCCTCCGGCCGCACTATCTTTATATCATCAACCAAATGATCCAGGAATCTGTCGTAGGTGACAACCACTGAGTTGTTCTCTCTCGCGAGGAAGATTATCCTATCATCAGCAGGTGAATAGGTCTCGACTTGTGGCAACGAGAGCAGTTTGTTAAGGCTTTCCTGCTGGAAACCGCCGAGAGTATACCTGATGTTGGCATCAAAGACGATCCTGTAAGGGAACAAGGCGATTCTACAAAACGACATTCTAAGGAAGAGGTCATCGATTCTGTTAAGATCGGCATGATCGCTCTTCGAGAATACTATATTGCTTCCATCTACAACTACCGATCTTGCGTGACTAGATAAGAGGACCGTTTTCACATACGGATGCGTGAACTTTAGATTCGCCAGTCCTCTCCTCTCCTGCCTGGACAGATTGGAAATCGCCCCTCTCAACAGCTCGAGTTCAGTGATGTTAGTATACACCGCTTGGCCAACTCTGTAAGCAAGATCGGGTTTCTGGGCTAAATCGTCTCTCTCGTACAGTAGCGCCGCCTCAAGCATGACGAAGTTCTGGATTCCATGTCTGCCGATTGACTTACAGAAGGAAAGCCATTCTTTATAGTCGTCTACCGATTTGATTTCCTTTATGATAGGGCCGGTAACGGGCGGGTTATTTCTGGGATCGATCAAGAAAAGCAAATGACCGATACTGGCCAGAGAAGCTTCCGACAGAGACGAAACATAATCGACCCTTTCTTCAGGTGATTTGTCTCGTTCTCTAAGGATGTCTATTGAAAACTCCATCTCTTCATAAGAGAGAGAGCTCAGATCGGGAATCCGTTTTCTTACCTTTGCGATTGCTGCACTACTCACAGGGTTCTTCTTAAGGTGACTGGACAGTCTTTCGATGTGTTCCTTTCTTTTGCTATAATAAGTATAGAAGCCCTGAGAAGAGGCCGACTGTTTGAGTCTACCCAAAACATCTGTAATCATCACTATTCTCCATTCTACGACAGCTTTCAGCCATAAGTAAGTCTTTGACACGCTTTCCTCTCTATGATATAATGAGTTTTGTGCAAATTACAACATGAAGAGGTGAAGCCCCGATGAAAAAAGAAATGCACCCTGAGATGAAGCTGATTACCGTAAAGTGTACCTGTGGCGCAGAACACAAATTCTTCTCGACAAAGGACAACATAAAGATTGACCTTTGTTCCAGCTGCCACCCCTTCTTCCGTGGAGATGCATCTTCAATGATTCTCGACACTGAAGGAAGAGTACAGAAGTTCAGAAACAAATACGGAGACAATTACTGAGTCAGCGTTCTGCGCTCTCTCAAGTATATAGTCAATTGGAGGTTAGTCATGTGAGTGTGAAAGTGGGTACCGTTGTTGAGGGAAGTGTAACTTCTGTCAAGAAATTCGGAGCGTACGTAAATCTTGAAGGCGGTGAGGAAGGGTTCATTCATATTTCCAAAGTGGCAAGAGAGTACGTGAAGAACATTGAAGACTATCTCAAAGTCGGTCAGAAAGTGGAAGCAAAGGTTCTTGGGACAACGAAGGACGGAAAGTGGGAGCTGTCAATCAAGGATCTCAAGGGCAAGGGTTCAGAAGAAGGAACGACAAGTCAGGACTTCGAAAAGAAATTGGCCAAGTTCATGAGAGATAGCGGCGAGAAGATATCTGCCTTTAAGAGAAGACTCGACAAGAAAAGAGGTATCCGTAAAAGGCCATAATGCAGAATAGTCCAAGAGATATAAAAAGGGAGCGGTGCTCCCTTTTTTGTTTGGCATACCGACCAGTAACAATGTGCAAGAGCACAATACAAGAGCAAGATCGTTCCTAACAAGGTATAATTGGACATAACACCAGAATTTAGGAGGGTATATTGATGTACTTCCTCGAAAGGGTTATGGCGGTACCGAGACTGCCAGAAAAACTGAATAGACTCGAAGAGATTGCGAGAAACCTTTGGTGGAGCTGGAATTACCCTGCTCAGCAAATGTTCAGATACATGGATCCTGAGATGTGGTATCAGGAGAAGAGAAGTCCGGTCCGTTTGCTTCGTAGGGTCAGCCAGAACAGACTTTATGAACTCTCTGAAGACAAAGACTTCGCGGAAATGTACGAAAGCGTAGTAAGGCAATTCGATGAGTATATTGCTGGGAAGGACACCTGGCTTGAAAGGGCCCATGGTGAGCGAAAGAATCAGTGTATAGCGTACTTCTGTGCGGAGTATGGCTTTCATGAATCCTTTCCAATCTATTCGGGCGGCCTTGGAATCCTAGCCGGTGATCATCTTAAGACAGCAAGCGATCTAGGACTTAACTTCGTCGCAGTCGGCCTTCTGTACAGGAATGGATACTTCGAGCAGATGATAGATGAATCTGGATGGCAGCAGAATATGTATCATTCCTATGAGTTTGAAGACTTCCCGGTAATTCCTGCGCTGGATGCTTCCGGTGATGAAGTGTTCGTGAATGTTGATTTTCCCGGAAGAAAAATATGGGCTAAGATATGGAAGGCAGCCATAGGCAGAACGTCGCTTTATCTTCTCGACACCGATATCCCTCAGAACGAGCCCGATGATAGAAAGATCACGGCTACTCTGTATGGTGGAGATCGCGAGATGAGAATAAAGCAGGAAATACTGTTAGGCATCGGTGGAGTTAGAGCCCTAAGAATGCTCGGATACTCTCCAAAAGTCTGGCATATGAATGAGGGTCACGCTGCCTTTTTGTCGGTCGAAAGAATAAGAGAGCTCGTTCAGAAAGACTCAATGGATTTCTCGACGG
Organism: Mesotoga sp. UBA5847; assembly: GCF_002432735.1. Lineage (NCBI taxonomy): Bacteria > Thermotogati > Thermotogota > Thermotogae > Kosmotogales > Kosmotogaceae > Mesotoga > Mesotoga sp. UBA5847. The sequence continues at coordinate 38,315 of NZ_DJGL01000014.1, forward strand.
CTTCTATGATTGTCAAGACGAGCAGTGTCTTCACAACTCACACACCGGTCCCTGCAGGCAATGATACGTTCAGTCTCGACATGATTGACAAGTACTTCCGGGACTTCTGGAGCAAAATGAAGGCCGAAAGAGACGAATTCATGGATCTAGGGATCGAAAAGGTTCCAGGCGGGGGCCAACAATTCAGCATGACCGTTCTAGCGTTGAGATTGTCTGCGCTCGCCAATGGCGTAAGCAAGCTACACGGAAGAGTGAGCAGAAACCTGTGGAACCACATATATCCGGATTTGCCCGCAGTTGAGGTTCCAATAACCCACGTGACGAACGGTGTCCATATCTGGACGTGGCTCAATCCTAACCTCGTCGAGTTGCTCGACAAGTACCTGCCTAAAGGCTGGCACGAAAAGGTATACGACCCAGAGGTGTGGGAAGGGGTCGATAGCATTCCCGAAAAAGAGATTTGGGAGCTTCACATGTCCCTCAAGTCAAGGGCAAGAGGATTTCTTCAGGGCAGGCTTAAGAAACAGAGAATGAGACTCGGAGAGACGATAGAAGATCTTCTGGAAGTAGAGGAAGCCCTTCCCGAAAATGTGCTCACAGTTGGTTTTGCCAGGAGATTTGCTACATACAAGCGCGCAACTCTTATCTTTAAGGACATCAACAGATTGAAATCAATAATCACTAACTCTGAAAGACCTGTCCAGTTTGTCTTTGCCGGAAAGGCCCATCCTGCAGACGATCCCGGCAAGGAGCTTATAAGAAAGCTTTATGAGATTTCCAGAACCCCCGAGTTCAAGAGTAGAGTAATCATCGTCGAGAACTACGATATGAATATCGCAAGGCATCTTGTCAGCGGGGTTGACATTTGGCTCAATACACCGAGGAGACCGCACGAAGCCAGCGGAACGAGCGGTGAGAAGGCAGGCATGAACGGCGTTTTGAATTTCAGCGTACTCGATGGCTGGTGGGTTGAAGGCTTCAATGGGGAAAACGGCTGGGCCATAGGAGACAACAGAGACTACAAGGACCATGAGCTCCAGGACAGAATAGACTCGGTCTCGATATATAGCACTCTGGAGAAGGAGATAATACCTCTCTATTACTCAAGAGACAAAGACGGTGTTGCAAGGCAATGGGCGAAAAGAATGAAGAACTCCATAAAGGAGATTGGGAGTAGATTCAATACTCACAGGATGATCATTGACTATGCGAACAATCTGTATTTCCCCGCTGCAGATCTTTCTGAAGAAGCTGAAAGAGATGGCTTCAAACTCGCCAAGAGCGCAGCCGTGTGGAAAGACAAGTTCAGTTCCAGCTGGAACGCCATAAGGATCAAACCTAACGTGCAGGGAGAATCCTCAGCCAAGTCAGTAAAGGTAGGTCAGGAGATATCTCTATCGGCAAATATCTATCTGGGTACACTCGATCCCTCTGAAGTTCTCGTCGAGATCTTCGTAGCAAAGATGAACGAAGAAGGAGAGCTGGACAGTTTCAGTCTGTACCCTATGAAGCTCGTTAAGGAAGACGTTCATGGAGAATACGTTTACGGAGGAAAGTTCACCGTATCCGAAGAGGGCGATCTGGCCTATACCGTAAGGGTAATTCCAAACCCTGACAAGTTGCCTGACAGATACTTCATACCTGCTGCGAAATGGATTGTATGAAAGAACCCGCCGCCTTTAGGGCGGGTTTTTAATTATTCATAGAGAAATCTGTCAAAGTTCTCTCGAACTCTCCAGAAGAAATTGCTCCCCATAGCAGCGACTTATACAGACCGGGAACGGTCATGATGGCTCTAAGTTCTTCATCAAGGAAGACTCTCTTCCTAGGGTCGTATTCACCGTCCAGAATGGTCTCTGTCGACTCTGAACCCGAAGAAATAATGCCGACAACCGCATTGTAGACTTCGGCAATCTCTGCTTCTCTTAGTCCCAGCTTTTGGAGCTGTTCGTAAATCTCGTGGCTTTCATTTCCCTCAGCTATCATCCTCAAAACAACATTTATATAATCAGGAAACGTCATCGTCTATTCAGGCACCTCCTAGCATTTCTCTCAATTGAATAGCGTTATGAATTGCCCTACCCATGTAGCAGTTGTTAAAGAACACATAGACGGGCATATCACGTTTATGAAATTGTAGCACATCGAGGGCAAAACTTCTCAGATCAACTTCCGAATAATCGTAGTTGTATCTTTCGCTTCCGCTACTTCTGAACCAGTTCGAGTTTCTGCCATGGAACCTGAAATAAGCACCTTTGGCACCGGCGCTGGGGATATAAGGAAACAACTCGCCGATAGATGGTTCATCGACCGTGACGGGTACTCCTCCAATCCTCTCCAGAGCTTCAAAAGTGGCCTTGTTCGCCCAACTATCGTGTCTGAACTCGAAAGCGAGAAGATTACTCTCTGGATCGAAAGAGTCGGCAACCTCTTCAAGATACATCACGTTTCCTTCATTGAATTTGAAAGACCACGGGAACTGAAAGAGAGTCGGACCCAATTTGCCCTCTTCTCTCATGGGAAGCAAAGCACTAAAGAACTCACTTGAGACTTCCCTTAGGCCCCTTGAATCACCCTTCCATAATTCATGAGTCACCCGGCCAGGCGCCTTCACAGAAAAAGTCATCTCCCCTGGAATCTTCCGTAAAATGCCTGTTATAGTCTTCAGCGATGGCATCCTGTAGTATGTGAAATTCAGTTCAACAGAATTGAACTTCCAGACAGAGTGATAATACCTGAGCATCTGGGAAGAGCTTATTCCTTCGGGGTAAGCAGTTCCTACCCAGTCGGGAAATGAGTATCCGCTCGTTCCCAAATAGATCACTATAGCTCCTCGATTATGTATACAGGATCGTTGTTGTTTATTATTGCAGCGTTGGCCTCATCAACATCGACATGGAATTCAAGCGCATAGCTGGAATGTACTCTGACTAGAACATCGTCGAAGATTACCCTTCTAGTCCCTTCACCTTCCGCGTAAACCATAACGATATCCTTGTCTTTCACACCATAGACTTCTGCATCCTCAGGAGTCATGTGTATGTGTCTTTTTGCCAGCATCACTCCTGAGTTCAGTACAACCGTTCCCTTTGGTCCTACAATCGTGAGACCGGCAGTCCCGGCATGGTCGCCAGAATCCTTTATCGGGGGTTTGATCCCCAGAGAGAAGGCATCGGTTCTGGATACTTCTATTTGTGTTGCCTTTCTTGCAGGCCCCAGTACCCTCACTCCTGTTATTGCTCCCTTCGGACCGACAAGGATCACTTTTTCGTCACATGCAAACTGTCCGGGTTGACCCAGATCCTTTATTGGAGTGAGCTGATGACCACTTCCAAAGAGTCTACCGATGTCTTCCTCACTCAGGTGCAAATGCCGATTCGAAACTCCAGATTTAATCGCAGGTTGCTTAAGCTTCACAAAAACACCTCCAGTTATCTATTCTTCTTGAACTTCTTAGAACCCACGAGCCCTTTTCTCACTTTCAAAGCTACGTTCTTAGGCCTGGTTAGACCTATTGTAAGTGGACCTTTAGCTACGTTTATCCACCCCAGGCCGCATATGTGAAGCTCCTGACCAGTACGAAGCCTGAATTCCTTAGCCTCCCATCTATACTTACCTCTTTTCGATCTATCAAAGGGAGGTCTCAGTATATCGCCGAACCAACTATCCCATTCTTTGGCAGCGGTGTTCGGGTTAGTTTCATGCACCGAGACGCTCTCCGGGACAAAAGTATGAAATATCCCGACTGGATCGCTCTGATTCTTCGCGTCTATCTTCACGAATCCGCCAAGGAAAACCGTTCGAACATCATGAAATTGAAAAGTAGATTTTTTGAGTCTTTTTCTGGCAAGAAGCCTGCTCTGATCCTCGGTACTCATCAAATCCGTCAACCTGTCGTTCGTGAAAATCCCCGGAGTATCGTAAACGGTCACAGCTGAGTTTTTCAGAGTCTTCGAAGCTACCTCTACAGTTGTTCCGGGGAAACGGCTCACTATTATCTCTTCTGAACGCATGAGCCCATTCAGAAGAGAGGACTTTCCAACATTAGTCACTCCTATCGAGACAAACTCCTCCGCTGCGGACTTCAGATAGGCGTAAAGCGAATTCAGTCCGTACTTGCCCAGTACAGAGACGGGTCTCACTCTGCTCACAGGCTCTTTGATAATGTCCGACGCCCACTCCCTTATCTCTTCAACCTTCACCTCTTTGGGAAGGAGATCTATCTTGTTTAAAACATAGTGAACGGAATGGTTCTTGAGTAGTTGAGAAATATCCTTCCTGTAGGTGCCGTCAAAATCGGAGATATCGATTACGTAAATCACTTCTCGCGCAAGCTTCAGGTACTCGTTAAGGTTATCGAGTGTATGTGACACGGAATCATTCTCAGGCAAAGAACTATAGTGCTTTATCAAGAAACACCTTCGGCACATTATCTCCTTGCCAGCCTGGAGCCTCGATTCCAAAACCAATTCAGGTAGGTATCCCAGTTCTTCCGGGTCTTCATGCTGCAGTTCCACACCACATCCGCTACATCTCATCTATCAAGCACCTCCACCTCCGGATGCTTTTTCATTTTGCTTAGAAGAAGACCTTCAGCCATTCTTACAAGCTTCGTCCAGAAGAATTCTCTCTCCGAAATAGGTTCGACCTTTATTGTGTACGCCCCTAGAAGATTACCCATAATCATATCTGTGAAGAGCTGGTCTCCCACTACCACTGTCTTGTATGATGGAATATCAAAGTCCTTAAGCACTCGTTTCGCTTTGAATGTCAGAGGCTTTCTAGCTCGGCTGATTACCCTTATTGAATCCAGCTCATCATCGATTCTGCCGAGCCTGCCCGGCTTGCCATTCGAAATTAGAACGACCTCCATACCCAGTCTTTCCACTCTGCTGAGAAGCAACCGTTTCTCCTTCGAGATCGAGCTTGCTCCCCAGGGCTCAAGGGTATTGTCGAAATCGAAGATCACAAGTTTATAACCGGACTCCTTCAACGCATCAAAATCAATGTCCATAACGCCTTCGGCAAACAAATGAGGCGTGGCCAGCCTTCCCGTTCTGAAGATCCAGCCAATACTGAAGAAGAAGACAAAATAAGCTGCAATCGTCATCTTCCCCAGAAGCCTCTTATACCACTTCTGGCTAATATCGACCAGTGGTGCCACCAAGATTGAATACATCCCCATTCTGTTCCCCGCAATAATATCTGTGAAGAAAAGGTCTCCTATTATTACTGTCTTCTCAGGCCGCGACTTCATATCGCTCAGAACCTTCCGGAGTTCCTTGGTACCGGGCTTCCTCATCGAGTGATAAATCCTGAGTTTTTCTCCAAAGAGGTCTCTTAGGTTCCTCACTCTGGATTGCGGACCGTTTGTGACAACAGCGACCTTCATCCCGGCAGCTATGAGATCGTCGATTACCGACTTATTCCTCATATCGAACGGCTCTCTCCAGACTGCTATCGTGTTGTCGTAGTCAAAGAGAATGGTGTTGTAACCTAGCCTCCGGAGCTTGTCGTAGTCTATCTTCCTCACATTCTCGGCTTTGTCGTTTGGTACGGCACTATCAAGTATGTCCAGGATTCGCACGAATCTCCACCACTTCCAAATCTATCCGCTTCTTGATACTCTGAAGGAAACTCTTAAGTTCCTCCAGCAGATCAGCAGGAACGATGATTTTGAGTAGACCTTCATCTGTAACATGCCTTATATTCATCAGATTGTCTTCTGCTTCCGCAATATAACACAATACGTGGATGTCTTCCGGCCTGATCCTAATAAAGAGATCATACTCCAGTGCTTCATTCATCCGACAACCTCACAGCAGCTCGGCAGCCAGACTCGCCAGTTCAGAGCGCTCACCCTTTGTAAGGGTCACGTGGCCCGCAAGCGATTTGTTTGTCAGCCTTGAAGCGGAGTAGGTCAACCCATTACTGTATGCATCAAGGTATGAATTATCAATCTGATAGGGGTCGCCGATCACGACTATCTTCGTGTTTTCGCCCACCCTCGTAATAATCGTCTTGACTTCGTGAGGCGAAAGATTCTGGGCCTCATCGATGATGAAGTATTGATTGGGAATGGACCTCCCCCTAATGTAACTTAAAACCTCTACCTGAAGTTGCTCTCCCTTCTTCATGAAGGCATTCAGGTCCATGTGGCGGTTGTTGAACAACATATAGAGATTGTCGTATATGGGAGTCATCCACGGGTTGATCTTCTCTTCCATCGAACCGGGAAGATAGCCGATGTCCTGGCCCATTGGAATGATCGGCCTTGCCACCAGGAGCCTCTCGTACTTCTTCTCATCCACTACTTTTCTCAACCCGCAGGCAAGAGAGATTAGTGTCTTTCCGGTGCCGGCCATTCCAGGTATGAACACGACCCTTATGCTATCGTCCAATAGAAGCTCCATTGCCATCATCTGCTCGCGGTTTCTCGGTTTTATACCCCAACTGCCAGACTCCATCGATACTTCAAGAGGAACTATCTTCTTCCCGTCCGGTACAACTCTTCCGAAAATCTCTCGTCCGAAATCAACAAACTCATTCGCCCCGACAGGTTCTGGCAGTCTTCCAGTTGAGAGCTCGTCCTTATTTATGAATTCATCCCTGAGAGAAGCATCATCTACTGTCGTTATGCCTGAAAGCTTGTCGTCGATCTCTACCTTGTCATGCAAATAGTCTTCTGCTTTAAGTCCCATAATATCTGCCTTTACTCGCATGTTTATGTCTTTGCTGACTAAAATGACAGGTAGTTTCTCTACGAGATTAAGCTCCATCATGTAAAGCAGAATGGCGTTGTCTTTGTAGTCGTTTGCAGCAAAAGGCGGCAGCTTGCTCTTGAATTCGTTGAACACTGCAATACGCAGTGTACCTCCTGATTCAAGCCTTATCCCCTCTGTGAGTCTCCCTTTCGATCTCAAGGAATCGAGAAACCTGTTAACCTTCCTTGCATTCTGACCGACAGAACCTGAGTTCTTCTTCAATTTATCTATCTCTTCCAGAACGGGAAAGGGAATAATAATGTTATTGTCCTCGAAATTAACAAAGCAATACGGATCGTGAACCAGAACGTTGGTGTCGAGAATGAAATCCTTAATCAAACCTAACCCCTCCACTTCTTTTCATATTTGATCATTTCGAATACTCCGCCCAGTCTCCTAGCCAAGGCAAGGAAGACCTTCGCCGTTACCCTCGCATCGTCCATAGCTCTGTGAGTAGGAACATCTCTTATCTTCAATCTCTTGGCAATATTGGTGAGGCTGTATGGACCTTCGAAAAAAACCTCATGAGCGATGTCAATCGTGTCTATATAGTTGTTTACGAGTGGCAGCACTCCCGTTTCCTTCGATGCGATATCGAAGAAAGTCATATCGTTCACGATGTTGTGCCCAACGAGTGTCGCCCCACCAACATAGTCGCGAAATCTTGGAAAGACCTCTGCCATAGTGGGCTCTTCCGACACATCTTCGTTCTTCAGTCCATGAATCCCAGTTATTTGCGCCGGTATCTTAACAAGTGGATTCACAAGAGACTGGAATGAGAGATTGTGCAGGATTTTGTTCCCATACACCGGGATTGCCGCTATTTCGAGAATTCTATCACCAGAGAGCGGACTGGACCCGGTGGTCTCCGTGTCAATGACTAAGTAGATCTTCTTCATTTCAAACCCTCCGTGAAAATTCTACCATGAGAACTGCTTACACTCCTGACCACTTGTTTACTATACAATTGAGTGAGGTGATCCAATTGAAAGAGCTATCAGTAACTGTAAATCATGATCTGGGCAGTGAGAACGCCAAGAAGAAGTTAATGAGAAGAATCGAAGAGCTTAAGAGTGATTATGAAGGGAAGTTCACTCTGGACTCGTCCTGGAAAGATGATTTTCTCGAGTTTCATCTGAAAGCGGCAGGGATTAAGACCGATGGCTATTTGAATGTCACTGAAAGCGAAGTATCTGTTAGTGGAACTCTTCCCATTTCTCTAGCCGTATTCAGAGGGAAGATCGAAAAGACATTGAAGGCAGAACTTGAGAAGCTTCTAAGTGACGGTGACTGAGAATTGCCGATAGATCTTCACAATCATAGCTTGTTTTCTCCAGACAGCGACACGCCTATAGAAGAGATAGTGAAAGAAGCCACTGGAAAGGGCTTGAAAGTGATAGGCATCTCCGATCATGACGATCTCGACACTTCTTTCCCACTCAGCTACAGGCTCAAGGATCCGGAGAGCTATCTGGAGAGTCTCTCCACCCTAAAAGAGAAATCGAACATAAAGGTTCTATCCGGACTTGAAGTGGGTCTCCAGTCATGCGCTAAGATACCGCCTGATGGAGACTTCGATTACTTCATCTATTCGGTACATGGAGTACCGGGAGTAACTGATCTTTCGGTAGAGAACCTTTGGACGCTCTACCTGGAAGAGGCTATCGAGGCGATTTCGGAAATAGAGAGGCCAGGCTTCTTCGGTCACATAGATTTTCTGAGAAGGTATATTCCAGGTCATAGACCTCTTGATAATCGAATTCTTCTGGACGAATTACTGAAAAGGCTTATTCGAGTTGGAATCGGAATAGAGATTAACACATCCGGCTGGCGGTACCCGTACAAAGAACCGAGTCCGCAGCGCTGGATCGTGGAGAGGTATGTTTCTCTTGGGGGAAGGGTCATAACTGCCGGGTCGGATTCTCACCGCAAGGAGGACGTTGGCAGCTACATACACGACGCCGTCTCTTTGCTAAAGGAGATTGGCGTGAAAGAGATCTTCTACTGTGAAAGGATGGAGTATGTTCCCATCCAGCTCCAGGAGATCTAGAGACTAACTTTCTCTTCCTCTCAGCAGATTCTTGAATTTCATTAAGTTACCAAGCCCGAGAATTCTTATAAATAGAAAGTACACTGCGGTCCCTGCAGTCAGAGTTATCAACGTTGAAATAGATCCCGTTCCAAAGACTGCCTTCCCAAAAAGCATTAGTCCGGACATGACAAGAGAAGCAACGATGATTTTCAGCATGGCCGTTACCTTCGCCTTTTCATATCCGGTCCATCTGAGGAGTGCTGCCGATACGATGACTGTACCGACAATTCCCGCAATACTTGTCGCTAGTGCCACACCCAAAGGTCCTATTGTAAAGCCGAGCAATATATCGAGAACCACATTCACACCAACCATGATCGCAGAGATTATTGTGGGCGTCCTGGGGCTCTTCCTTGCATAATATGCCCTTGATAGAACACCGTAAGATCCATAGAAAGGAAGTCCCAGAGTGTACCCGTAAAGGAGGGTTGTGGTTAAGGCCGTATCTGCAGGAGTGAATGAACCTCTCTCAAACAGAATGCGGACAATCCCTTCGCCGAGAACAAGAAGTCCCAGCGTTGAGGGGATAATCAAAAAGGCGAGAACGGTTAACGCGTCCCATAGAGAACTCCTGAATTTCTCCTTAGAACCTTCTCCGGTAAGTTTTGAAAGTTTCGGAAGCGCTACCGTGGCCACCGCGATTGCGAAGACGCCGAGAGGAAGCTGATAGAGCCGCTGGGCGTATCCAAGACTCGATACGGCTCCCCTCCCAAGCTCAGTTGACACTCTAATATCGACAAAGGAGTTGATTTCGTTGATCGCCGGGGAAATCGCAGAAAAAAGGAACAGGAGCAAGAAATCCCTGACATCGCTTTTGTTGTAGCCTGGCTTGAAGACAAAACCCTTTGATCTTGCGGAGAGAGCGACCACGCCGAGCTGGATGACTCCTCCGACAAGAAATCCGATCGTAGGACCGACAATTGGAGTTGAGAACCTTCCTGAAAGCAAAATTCCAGCGATCGTCGAGAGATTTATGAACATTGGTGAGACTGCCGCAATGAAAAAGGCATCGAGACTGTTGAGAACACCGCAGTAGACTGCCCAAAGAGATACTAGTACAATAAACGGAAAGGAAATCCTTATAAGTTGAGAGGTCAGTTCAAGAGCTGATTGATCGAAGCCTCCGGCAAAGGCTGAGGCAACCCCGTCAGAGAATAAGCTTCCCGCTGCTGAAATCGCGCCCGAGACAATAACTACGAATATGAGAACGGTAGAAGCGAACATAAAAGCTCTCTCTCTCGAGCTCTTCAGCTTCTCGTTGAATACTGGAACGAAAGCCATCGTCATCGCTCCATCTGCAAAGATCTTTCTGAGAAAGAAGGGAATCATGATCGCAACTAAATATGCGTCGTACTGAGCCGACGTGCCGAAATAGCTGGCAAAAAGGGAGTCTCTGACGAGACCCGTAATTCTTGATAACAACGTTGCTATTGCAAAAAGAGCCGTGCTTCTGACCGTGCTAGCCGTCATAGAAACCTCCAGAGAAGATTATAATACATGGTCGAAGGATTGGATAGGAGAGAAGTCTCAGATGTCCAGTCACGAGCGAAGTTGATAACTATGATATACTGAGCATGGCTATTACGAATGATCCTAAGGAGGGAAAGCCCCAAGGCTGCTGAGTATGAAAAAGGTAGCTCTGATATTCGGAACCAGACCGGAGGCAGTGAAGATGGCTCCTGTCTATCTGGCGCTGAAGAATTCCTCTCTTAGGCCTGTTGTAATTGCTACGGCCCAGCACAGAGAGATGCTCGATCAGGTTCTCTCACTCTTCGGCATAAAACCCGACTTTGATCTGAATATCATGCAACAAAGGCAGTCTCTTTCGGGCCTTACTTCCAGACTGATCGAAAAACTCGACGAGATATATTCGCAGAACAAGTTTGATGCAACGCTCGTTCAGGGTGATACCACATCTACTTTCGCGGGCGCTCTGGTATCTTTCTATCATAAGATCCCAGTTGGTCATGTTGAAGCGGGGCTGAGGACCGCCAACGTTTACGATCCCTTTCCTGAAGAAGTCAACAGAAGGCTCAACGGAGTCATTTCAACGTACCACTATCCTCCAACTGAGAAATCAAAGCTGAACCTGCTTAAAGAAGGAGTGCCTGAAGAAAACATGCTTGTTACAGGCAATACTGTCATCGATGCCCTGCTGTGGGTAACAGGCAACAAGTCCAGGCTTACTTCGAGCTTCAGAGAAGCGCTTGGTGTGGAGGGTGATGACTACATTCTAGTAACCATGCACAGAAGGGAAAACTGGGGAAGACCGATGCAGGAAGTTATGAAAGCAATAAAGGACGTCCTCAACGAGTTCCCCCGGATGAAAGTTGTCTTTCCGGTTCATCTCAATCCTGCCGTCAGAGAAGTTGTCTATCCGGAGCTTGAAGAACACGACAGGGTAGTCTTGACTGATCCGCTAGATTACCTTCCCTTCGTTTCTTTGATGGAGAAATCAAAGCTCATACTGACGGACTCTGGCGGAATCCAGGAAGAGGCCCCTGCTCTTGGAAAGCCGACATTGGTACTGAGGCGCACAACGGAGAGACCAGAAGCGATCGAAGCAGGTACTGCCAAGCTTGTAGGAACAAGTAGAGAAGCCGTCTTCATGGAGACAATGAGACTTCTCAGCGATTCACGGGAATATGAGCGTATGGCGAAGGCTAGAAATCCGTTCGGAGATGGTACTGCGTCAAAAAGGATCTCTGATCACCTCTGTAAAAACCTGTAGATCCATTTACCGACTGCTAATCCTCGCTTGCTTTCATCTTAAGCTCCCAGAAGTATTCGTACAGCTCTGAAAGTGAAGAGAATTTTATCTTCAGATGATCAACTAACGCTGAAGTCATTAGAATGTCGTCTATCTCCCGATTGGCAGCGATGTAGAAGTCTCTATATTGAAACCATTCGAGCAGCTCTTCGGAGACTCCTTCTCTCTTCCGTCTTCTCTTGTACTTCTCTCCGAAAACCGAGAAATCGCTCTCTCTCAGAATACGAGCCTTTTCTGTAAACCTCGATGGATTCTTCGCTATTTCTTCATGGATCTTACTCATAGTCTCTCGAGATGGGAAGTAGAATCCCATACCGTACCGGTATCTGTCGGGAAAGAGCTCAAAAAAGTATCCGGGAGAGTCCTTCCAGTCGGGCCCTGGCACCCTGAAAGTGAACCACATATTGGTTCTGTAGGGAGGCTTTCCCTTGTTGCGCCTTGCATCCCGACTTATCCTGCTTATGGTCTTTCCAACCTGAGGTCTCACTTCCATAAAGGGATCAAGCCTTTCCATGAAGGGCGCAAGTTCACTTACAAGTGCCTTGAAGGGTTCAAGCAAGCACACGCGATACCGATCACGGTTTTTATCCATCCAGGAACGGTTGTTGTTCATCCCGAGATCCATGAGAAATGAAATAGTCTCACCTGAAAATCCCGTGAACTGTCTTTCGCTCATCTCGCCTCCGCAATCGAGTGGGAAACGTAACTACCTTTCTCACAGTAGAATACCTCTTTAACTCCAAGCTTACATAGAAGAGAAACGGCCTGTGAATTGTAGCTCCCCACCTGATATGCTCTATGAGAGTCAGAGCCTATAGTCAGTAGACGTCCTCCGAGTTCGAGGTATCTCTCTACCACCCATGATTGAGGGGTAGGGTCTCCGATTCCGTACATCCAGCCCGAAGTATTGACTTCAAGCCCCACATGACAGGATACCAGCTTCATAAGCAGCTGATCCATCTGCGGTCCGGATCTAGGTGGCTTTGCGTAAGGAATATGCCTTCTGAGGAAATCGAGATGGCCAAGAAAACCCGGTTTCTCGATCAAATCAACTGCTAGAGTCGCCTCGCGAAGGTAGATATCCCAAGGGTCCTCAAGAGTCTTCAGATCTGGCCTTCCCGGAACCGTGTGGACTGAGTAGATGAAGAAATCCATCTCCTCAAAAGGCAAGAGAATACCCTGGGACTGAAGACCCAGTTCAAGCCCGGCAAGTATCTTGATGGGAAACTTTCCCTCAAAGCTCTTGATCTCCTTGAGATAGCCCCCCGTTTCTTCGGGCTGCAAGCAGACTTCCTGAGAGACGTAAGGGTCGAAGTGATCTGATATGCCGACGACATGAAGCCCTTTGAGTGAAGCCGACTGAATGACTTCCTCGACCGTATTCCTTCCGTCTGAAAAAATTGTATGATTGTGAATATCTATCATCATAAGGCTCCGCAATCTATACTAGCATATTAGTCAGAAAGCAATTGTACAGCCGCTCTCTTTTCTCTATCGGTTATATGCAAATATATACTAGTTGTAGAAAGATTAGCATGGCCAAGTAATTCCTGTACTGTTTTTATACTTGCTCCTTTTTGTAGAAGTTGTGTAGCAAAACTATGTCTGAATATATGCGGAGTCACTCGCTTCTCTGGATATACAAGTTTTACTTGTGTATTCAGCACTTTTGGAATAACGTTCCTCGCCATCGGCTCCCCCCGGGTCCCGATAAAGACATGATCCTCATACTCGCTGAGCGGGAAATCCTTCCTTATCTGGAGGTAATCCTCAATTATGGCAAGGACCTGATCGTTCAGAGGAACCTCCCTGTCTCTATTTCCCTTTCCGCTCAGTATTCTTACAGCTGGCGAATTGCCCATCCTAAGATCACCGAGTCTTAGTTTGCATACTTCGCTGACTCTCAGTCCACAGAAGTACATCACCGCCACAATAGCCTTGTTTCTCTTGCCAAGATTGGTTTCCTTGAAAGACGATATGATCTTCATTACCTCATCATGACTTATGTAGTCGGGAATTCTGCGTCTCGTCTTAGGGTTCTTTATGAGCTCCGTAGGGACCTTGCCTACCGTACCGCTTATATAAAGAAATGTATAGAATGACCTAATAGTTGAGAGATTCCTCGAGACGGTAGTTGCAGAGGGCCTCTTCCTGGAGTACTTCCCCTGAGAATACTCCTTCACGAAAAGTTCGATGTCTCTTCTCTTCACCTCTTTAAAATCGGTATTATGACTCTCTAGAAACAACTGAAAGTGGTGAAGATCCGAAAGATATGCTGCGATAGTGTTGAATGACATATTCCTAACATATTCCATATTGTCCTTGAATCTCTCGACGGCTTCGACAAACTCCATACATACCCCCAAATTGTCATACATTATGAGTCATAATAGTAATTATGACTCATATATTGTATTATAACACAGCTCATTCTCTATACGGTGTTCTGTAAGTCTTATTAGAGGCGCATTATAGAATTACATCTCGTATATTGCCCTGTAACGCATTTTTTTTGACAGGATGCATCTTGTACTATCCAAACAGCAAGAAACGAGCGCTAAGAGCCGTTTAACGAGTATTTGTCTGTAATGCTCTCTCAAAGCCCGCTCTGATTTCCGATATTATAGCTCTGTATTTATCTGCAAGTCTATACCTCTTTCCCTCTCGCAGCACAAGCTCTTCCTTGATTCCCGAGTAGTGTTTTGAAAGAGCTCCCATTATAGCGCCCAACGCCATTGGTCCTTTGACCAGTTCGCTCTCGTTCATCTCCAGGAACTGGTTTATTTTCCCCACCAGATCGTCTCCGACCATCGGAGAATCGAGCAAGGAGAACAACATGCCAACTGTAGGAAGTTTCAATCTGTTCATTATGAAGTCTTCCAGTTCCTCTTTTGTCCACTCCTTCTGAAGAGAGACTTGAGGCTTTCGAGCGAGTTCCTTTTTGAAGGCAAGAAGCATCAGCTCCATAAACGAAGATATCCTTTTGTCGTAGTCATCGTCAGTTACAAGAATCGAGGCTACCGAACTTACAGGAAGCTCAATCTGCTCTATCATCGCGAACAACATTCCCAGGCGTCCCACAGTCACGAAGGGCCTACCCAGGTCGATAGCCTCAGGCAGTATGAGCAGCGCATTCCTGGCTACACCCTTTGCTTCTTCGAAGCTGGCGCAGATGATGGCTGCTACTCTTATCTGTATATCCTCCCCGACCTTCCAGATACCCGTGATCTTCTCTCTGCCTGAGTATTTGACGTAATCAACAGAAAAGCCGGAGATCTCGGCCAGTCTGTTGACCAGATCTGCGAAGGCTCTCCCAAGACTCTCAGAATCGCCTTTGAATGTGGGGTAGGCTTCCAGCAACCCGTCAATATCACTAATTACCGTCTCCGGTGTCTTGTATTTCGAAAGGAACTCTCTAATGAACCTGCTCCTACTTGAATGTTCACCACCTTCATCACTGAGCTTGCCAAGTATCCTCACAACATCGACAGATGCAATCTGTGCTGGCATAGTATCACCTCTTACATTATACTAACACAAAAAGAATCACGAGTGACATTGTTTATATATACATGTTCTAAGTTTGTATGCTGATATATACTACTTATATAGAACCGTATATTGCTATACTTTATTATATACATCAAACGTTGCACGGCACTATTAACAACACGCACACAGTATTATACTGGTATATCTAGTATAATGTTATATGTACTGGCTAATCGTTGTATATCCGAATACGAAAAGAATGGACTTGCTCCAGGTCTCGCAACAACCATAGATGCAAGCAAATTTCCTGTCTTCAAGCATTCTGTTTCTGTCCTGCCGGCAAGATATGCATGCAAGAATCCTGCGTTGAAGGAATCTCCCGCTCCCGTTGTATCTACTACCTCTGTGGGAAAGGCGTCTACGCGTTTCCCGTCACTGATCTTTGCTCCCTCCGCTCCAAGAGTAACCACAACAACTTTTGGCTCAGTCTTCAAAAAGCCTCCAAGATGTAGCCATTCGCTCTTGTTAACAAGAAGCACTTCGCATTGCGCAGCAAGATCGGCAACTTCTGCACCTCTTTCAAAGGTCACTATCCCTCCCGGGTTATAAGAAAACCTCGGCTTACGGATCTCCTTCAAGAGATTGATAACTTGATCGGGGGCTATCCCCCCAAAATGGTAGAAGTCAGAGGATACATCAACAGGATAATCGACTTCATTAACACCCCTGTATGTGAACAGGTGTCTTTGGCCGTCTGTAGAAACTGCGGAGAAACAGAATCCCGTCTTTCCTTCTATTCGAGCTAGATACCGAATATCCACCCCTTCTCTTGTCAAAGCCTCAATTGCCATGTCGCCGAACCGATCAGTCCCCACTGCACCCTGCAAAAACACGTTCTTTCTCAACCTACTCAACATGATTGCCGTGTTTGCCGCACTTCCTCCGATAGTGAACATCATTTCCTTAATCCTGTTCTCTTCAACATTTTTACTTTCGTTGATGAAGGCGCTGAGATCTATATTCACGTTGCCAACCACAGATAATCTCATATTCTAACCTCAACTCTTTAGGTAATTTTGGCTTTTGCTTCCTTTCACGATTATAATTGTTTATGAGCGTACAAAAAAATGACGTGGGAGGGTTCGTCTATGCTTTCATTTCCAGACGGGTTCATATGGGGTGTCGCAACGGCCGGTCATCAAATAGAAGGAAGCAATGTCTTTTCTGATTGGTACACATGGGAACATCAGGGAAAGGTCAAGAATGGCGACACTTCCGACATAGCTTGTGGTAGCTGGGAGAATCTCGACAGGGATCTGGAGGCTGTTAAGGCTTTGGGTGTAAAGGCCTACAGATTCTCGGTTGAGTGGGCGAGAATTGAACCGAAAATCAACAGATTTGATGACAGTGTACTAGAAAGATACAGAGATTTCTCTAAGGCGCTTACTGAGAACGGAATCCATCCCATTCTCACTCTCAACCATTTCGTTCTTCCTCAATGGTTCTCGGAGATGGGAGGCTGGGAGAATAAGGAGAACCTGCGTTACTTTCGTCGCTTCGTCTCGAGAATCGTCGAGTCTATGGGCGAGTTCATTCACTACTGGGTCACTGTGAACGAACCGAACGTCTACGCAGTCATGGGCTATTTGACGGGAGAATGGCCGCCGGAAGTCAAGGACATGGGAAGGGCTATGAAAGTCCTCTCTAATCTTCTCTATGTCCACAGCGAGGCATACGACGAAATAAAGGAGTCGAATCCAACGGCGATGATAGGGGTAGCTGTTAATATGATGCCTTTCTTCCCCCTCAGAAAGTTTCATCCAGGAGACAGGCTGGTGGCAAATTATCTGGACAGAGTCTACAACTACAGTTATCTTGATAGTCTGATGAAGGGCAGTATAGTTAAGCCGCTCGGCGAAGGAGAAGCGGTGCCTGAGATAGAATCAAAGCTCGATTTCCTGGGCATCAATTACTACACGCGAATCTTCGCCAAGTACTCGAAGCCCCTCCCTGAAATCGCAGCGGGTAATGAATTTGAGAAAACGGAAATGGGGTATGAGTTCTTCCCGCAGGGGATTGAAGAGGTTGTTCTGAAGGCATATAAGAGGTATCGACTGCCGATAATGATCACTGAGAATGGAATTGCCGACAAATCGGACGCACGACGATGGGAGTATATCGAGAAAGCTTTGTCAGGACTAAGAAACGCTATGGATAAGGGAGCCCGTGTATTCGGTTATCTGTACTGGTCACTTATGGACAATTTCGAATGGAAAGAAGGTTACTCAATGAAGTTCGGACTCTACGAGACGGTTCAGGAGAGTCTCGAATTGAGGCCTAGAGAGAGCGTTGCAAAATTCAGAGATTTCATCAGGGACAGTCTGAAATAGTACCGACGCAGAAAGCTAAAAGGGGTGTTGCCGAGGCGAAATCGCCGATAATTGCTCCATGTGGTATCGAATGCTCTAGATACGCTATCTTCTTGAGGACCGAAGAAAAGCTGAGCTATTGGAGAAGCAGAAATGTAGATTCGGAACTAGCTAGATGCAGCGGCTGCCAAGCCGGTGAAGGACCTTACCGCTTGACAGAAAGCTGCAACATTTTCGATTGTTGTGTAGCAAAAAGAAACCTGAGTCACTGTTATGAATGTGCAGAGTTCCCTTGCGATGCCCTTAAAGAACGAGCATCAGCCTATCCGCACCACAGATCGGCACTCGGCAGACTCAGGTCGATGAAAGAGAATCTATCAAGAAGACACATCTGATTTTCGATAGTAGCTCATGCGCTACTACTGAATCAGAACTCCTAGTAGCTCTTCGGTTCCCTGCCGTTTCTCTGAAGAAACTGTAAATACCGGAGGTTTTCCCCAAAAGGCAACTTCCCCGGTTATCGATCTTTTCATCTGGAGCTGGCGACTCTTCGATAGTTTGTCGGCCTTTGTCAGAACCAAGACAAAAGGGATGGAATAGTGCGTAAGCCACTCAAGCATCTGCTCGTCTGCCGGCTGCAACGGGTGCCTTATGTCAACGAGCATAACAACGAGAGAGAGGTCTTCTCTCGATTCAAAATAGTCGGTAATCAGCCTCTGCCACTTCTCTCTTTCCGACATAGAGGCCTTGGCATATCCATAACCGGGGAGATCAACGAAATAGATCTCTCCGTTTATTTCATAGAAATTTATCGATCTTGTCTTTCCAGGAGTCGAACTTGTCTTTGCAAGTTTCCTTCCAAACAAAGCGTTCAGCAAAGAAGACTTGCCGACATTTGACCTTCCTGCGAAGGCTATCTCCCTCCTTAATGGAGGGGGATATTCGCCTTTCGTGTATACGGTTCGGACAAGTTCAGCACTCTTCACCATCACCTTGAATCAAAGCCTCCTCTAGTACTTCGCTTATATTCTCAACAAAGACGAATTCCAGTTTCGACTTTATTTCTTCAGGGACTTTATCGAGATCTCTCTTGTTTGCAAGAGGAATCAGAACCTTCTTCATTCTGGCACGGTAAGCTGCCATCAGCTTTTCTTTCAAACCACCAATGGGCAGTACCTTCCCTCTAAGAGTTATCTCCCCAGTCATTGCAATGTCGTTTCTCACTTTTCTTCCGGTGACGGCCGAGACAATCGCCGTCGTGAGAGTAATCCCGGCACTGGGTCCATCCTTGGGAACGGCCCCTTCGGGAACGTGGATATGGAAGTCCTTCTTCTCGAAGATCTCGTTGAACTTCTCATCTCCACAAAGCTTTCTGGCAAGCGACGCCGCGATCTGTGCCGATTCCTTCATAACATCTCCCAGCTGACCTGTTATGATAGTCTTTCCTTTCCCGGAAACGGGCAGGACTTCGATGTACATGATTTCTCCTCCAACCGATGTCCAGGCCAGTCCAGTCGCCACTCCGACCTCTGGATGCTTCCTGAAATCACTCTCTTTGAATAGAGGTGCTCCAAGATACTCTCCCAGTTCATTGACACCGACCGAGATTGAATCGCCGCCCTCAGCTATTTTCAGAGTGGCCTTTCTGATGATTTTCGCCAGATTTCTATCGAGTTCCCTAACTCCGGCTTCTCGTGTGTAATCTCTAATTACGTCTCTTGTTGCGGCCGGTGTTATTTTGAGTCTACCGGCCTTCATGTTGTGTTCATCGAGAAGCTTCGGCAATATATGCTCCCTGGCTATGTGATACTTCTCAGACTCCGTATAGCCTGGAATCTCGATAATCTCCATCCTGTCTTTCAGAGCGGCAGGGATCGAATAGAGAACGTTTGCCGTGGTAATGAACAGGACTCTGGAAAGGTCAAAAGGCACTTCCAGAAAATGATCGGTAAAACTGTTGTTCTGCTCGGGATCAAGGACCTCGAGAAGAGCAGAAGCAGGGTCTCCTTGAAAACTGATTCCCATCTTGTCGACTTCATCCAGCACGATTACCGGATTTCTGGTCTTCAGCTTTCTGATCATCTGCATAATTCTGCCGGGAAGCGCTCCTACATAAGTACGTCTGTGGCCCCTTATTTCTGCCTCGTCTCTCATGCCTCCCAACGAGATTCTACCGAACTTCCTTCCCATAGCCTCGGAAACAGACCGACCAAGTGAAGTCTTCCCAACACCCGGAGGCCCAACGAGGCAAAGAATCGGAGCGCGTAGGTTCTTCGAAAACCTCCTGGCCGCCAGGAATTCAAGGATCCTTTCCTTCACATCGTCCAGTCCATAATGATTGTTATCAAGAGTCTTTCTGACGTCCTTGATCACTATCTCATCATCTGTCTCTTCCTGCCAAGGGAGGTTCAACAACCAATCGAGATAGGTTCTCACAACCGTCGCTTCCGGAGAATATGGGGACATCTTTTCCAGTCTCGAGATCTCTTGCTCTGCCTTTTCCTTTACCTCCTGAGGAAGCTCGCCGGACTCGGCCATCTCTTTAAGCTCTTTGATTTCCTCGTCTTCTTCGCCCTCGAGCTCCTCCTGGATCGCTCTCATCTTCTCTCTCAGGTAGTACTCCTTCTGCCCCTGCTCAATCTTCTCCTTAACCCTTTTGTCTAGTTCTTCCTCTAGAGAGAGAATCTCTATCTCTCTTGTAAGTAACTCCATTAGCGTATTGAGACGATCCTTCGCTTCAATTTCCTCGAGAAGACGTTGTTTCTCTTCCAAAGAAAAGGGCACCATTGAGGAAACGAAATCTGCAAACTTGTCTGCATCGGAAGTATCTTCCAGCGCCATTATCGCTTCGTCGGGGAAACGTCTGCTCATCGATACATATCTCAGCGCAAGTTCCTTCACCCTTCGAACCAGCGCCTGAAGCATCTTACTTTTTCTACCCTTGGACTTCAGCTTCTCTGCAACGACGATAAACGTGCTCTCTCCTTCCTCCACTGAAGAGAGCCTGGCTCTTGTCAAACCTTCAACAAGAATCTTGTAGTTCCCATCGGGCATCTTCATCAGCTGTACTATTCTCGCTATCGTTCCAATCTCGAATAGATCCTCGATCTCGGGTTCTTCTTTAGTAATGTCCCTCTGAGAAACGAGAAATACTATCTGATTGAATTTGCCAATTGACTCCTCCAGCGCCGCCAGGGACTTCTCGCGTCCAACATACAACGGCATAACTGAAGAAGGATATACCAACATGTTTGTTCTCGTCGGTATAACCGGCAGTTTGTCGGGTATCTCAATCTTTCGCTCGCTTCCTACAGCAGCCTTTTCAAGCAACTCAAACTTCTGAGCCATCTATTCACCTTCCTTCATTCTTATCTTGATCTATTCTCTTAACCAAACGATCCAAAATGCTCTTCATTCTGCGGCCAAATGGCTTCAATTTCACGGTTCGTTTGAGCTCGTCGAAATGCTCCAGTTCAACTATGAGATAAGGCTCGCAGACATACTTAAAGTAAAGTTTAGGCCATTCTACCGCTAGAACCGTATTGCAATTCATTAGATCGTAGAGAGCTAGATCCAGAACCTCTTCTTCGCCGGTAATCCTGTACAGATCAACATGAATGAGAGCGGGATGCACTCTTGCCGTTTCGACATCGTCGCTTCCGCCAGTCGAGGATCGGCCGGGATAGAAGTTGATAATGTTAAAAGTCGGACTTCTCACGCTATCCTTATCGATTCCCAACCCGCTGGCCAGCGCCTTTACAAACGTCGTTTTTCCACTGCCCAGATCACCGAATAGAAGGACAGTCTCTCCTCCTTCAAGCGCCTCTCCAAGTTCTTGTGCAAAAGTCTCGAGATTTTTCAGCTCTAGTTCGCCCAGTTCATAGACCTTTTCAACGCTTCTTTCCACCTTTTGTACTCTGCCTCCATTGTATCGCCCGAAGGTTCGAAGACAACCTCGCTGATTCTCTTGTTCTTGAGACTATCCTGATCCCATAGATCGGTGCAAATTCCTGCAAGCATTGCAGCNNATTCCCGTTTCTTTTTCCATCAGCTCAAGAATTTCTCTTGTCCTGAAAGCGATGTATTCGAGAACGGCTCTTACTATATGTGCCTTCCTCGTTCCCCTTGTTAGACCGATCATCATGCCTCTCGCTGAGGAGTTCCAGTAAGGAGCTCCCAGCCCTGTCAAGGCACCGGAGAAAAAGACTCCTCCATTGTCACTGACTTCTCTGGCAAGAGGCTCCGTATCTGAAGGGCTGTCAATAATCCCCAGTCCATCTTTCAACCAGCTTATAAGGGCTCCGGTGGCAAATATCGAACCTTCCACAGCGTAGACTGTCTCTTCCGTTGACTTCCAGCCTATTGTCGTAAGCAAGCCATGATCGGAAATCTTTGGTTTGTTTCCAATGTTCATCAATATAAATGAACCAGTCCCATAAGTACATTTCGCGTCACCGGTCTGAAAGGCCGTCTGACCGAACAGCGATGCCTGTTGATCTCCAGCTATTCCCCCGATATTTGGGCCGTAGATCGAAGGACCGAGAAGCTTACTCGATTCCACCACTTCGGGCAGAAACTCTTTCTCCACTCCAAAGAGATTGAGTAGGTCGCGATCCCATTCAAGCTTCTCGATGTTGAACAACATCGTTCTCGACGCGTTCGAGAAATCACAAACATGGAGATTCTCTCTAGTCAGATTCCAGATTAACCAGGAGTCAATCGTACCAAATCTCAATCGCCCTTTTCTTGCCGCCTCTCGAACTACCGGTACATTCTCCAGCAGCCATTCCATCTTCGTCGCGGAGAAATAGGGATCCGGCTTGAGGCCGGTCTTTCGTCTTATCAATTCTCCATGAGACTCTTCAATCTCTCTGCATCTGTCGGCAGTTCTTCTATCCTGCCACACTATTGCGTTGTAGAGCGGCTGATCAGTCACCGAATCCCAGGCAACGACCGTTTCTCTTTGATTTGTGATGCCGATTGCCGCAATTTCCCTGTATGAGATCCTGGCATCCGAGACTACTTTCTCAATTGCACCCATTGTGCTTAAGATGATGTCTCTAGGATCGTGCTCAACCCACCCGGGTTTGGGATAGATCTGCGCAAACTCCTCCTGAGCAACGGCAACTTGATACAGTTCTTCATCAAAAAGAACGGCTTTGCTGCTGCTCGTTCCCTGATCGATAGCAAGAATATACTTCATCTAACCCCTCCTATCTATGAATACGTCTTCTGAAGACGATGGCATCTTCAGGGCAAAGTTCATGGCAAACGTAACAAGCTATGCACTTACCATAATCGATATTGAACCTGCTTACGTCGATTGCTCCAGCCGGACAGGCCCTCTCGCAAACACGACAGCTCACACACTTCTTCCTATCTATTTTCGGAAACTTTGTTACTAATCTCCTCAATAGGGATGCACCGTAAACACCGATTAAATTTGTCTCGGGGAGAGAGAGTTTTTTCGGCTCGACTTCATCTCCGACAACCTTGTAATTTCCTACTAACCCTTTCTCCCTTGCCAAACGGAGAATTGGGACCTTTGAATTTATCACTCCAAAGAGTTCTGCGATGGCATCATCTAGTGCGAAAACATCTTCTGAAATACCAATTATTCCTGGCCTTATAATCCTCCCGTTTGACGGACCGTTGCCATCCATGCCTTCTACGCCGTCGATTATTGTCAGGGACGGCTTCAAATAGCCAGCCAGATCAAGAAGCATAACCGAGAACTCCTTCATGTTTCTTACTCTGAAATGCCAACCCTGCTTCTTAACACCCGGAACACAGCCAAAAAGATTCTTGACCCCGAATGTGACCTGAGTGAGTGAATGTGTCTTGAGCTTCGGAAGATTCACCAGAAGATCGGTTTCAAGAACCGGCCTGGCAATCTCGAAGCTTCTGTACGTACCATGCTCCAGGACTACAGGAACGGGATCATCGAAATCGACAAGTGGAACGCCCAGGTCTTCGCAGACAGAAGCGATCCCGGATGCGTGGGCAGCGACTGCAGTGCTCACGCTTGCCGGAGAATCCCCGATGCTCACCTTGGCTCCCCTCTCCAGGAAGATCTCTGCAACCGCGCGCACAAAAGCAGGATTCGTGGTTACACAGTTTTCCGGAGATCTTGCCGATAGAAGATTCACTTTCAGAAGAACTTTCTTTCCCTGCAGAGTTTCGTTGAACTCGATCAGGTCCAGCCCTTCGCTAATCTTCTTCCTGCACCTTGCGTATTCTGGGCTGCTTAGGACCGCCACCCTTTTCGTTAGATTCTCGTTTTCCATAAATGATCCTCTTCTTTTTCCTTCTATCATCGACTATGCTGGACACCCCTTCGGGCAGCTTCAGCTCGGAAGAAGCAAGAGTCTCCACAATGACCTCTTCAGGAATTGAGGTGACGGCCCAGAGATCTGTGAGATAAAGTCTCTCTCCAGATCTTATCGGAGCTTTTTGAACTGCTGATTCAAGAGCCTTTCTATACCGTTCCCTGATTTCCTCTTCGGAATGATTTACCTTGTCATCCATCGTGGATCACCTCATGAAAATTATACTCTATACGTTGCCCTTGGTTTGGAAAACAGCTCCCATGATCTGTATAATTCTTCACAAGTTTCTTTTTGACCTCATTCTGAAAACCCTCACTTCATTATAAAATCTAAGGGGAGGGAAGTCTATTGGAGTTTGTTGTCCTTGATACTGAAACTACCGGGCTAAGCGTAGAGCGGGGTGCAAGGCTCATAGAAGTGGCTGGAGTGCGAGTGAGAGACTGGAAGGTCAACAGAAACGACACTTTCGAATCACTAATAGACCCCGGGTGCATAATTCCGATTACAATAACTGCCCTGACGGGAATCAGCAATCTCACAGTTAAAGGGAAACCTTCGGTGGCAGACGTATTAAAGGATTTCTATTCCTTCGTGGGCGATTCGACCCTTGTTATCCATAACGCTCTCTTTGATCTCTCGTTTATAAATCACTTCGGCATTAAATCCGGGCTTGGCAAACTGGACAATCCGTATATCGACACGGTAGAAATGTCCAAGACCGTTTTCAGATATGGCAGAAACAATCTGGACATTTTACTTGCCAGACTGGGTATAATTCCCGAATCGCGACACAGGGCGCTTGGAGATGCTCTCGCGACAGCAGACGCTTTTATCGCGATGTTAACTAGAATTGGTAAAAACAACGTAACTCGTTTCATACGGAACGCTCACAAGTAACGATTGCAATCTTTGAATATGCGATCGCCTTTTTCCGGTAATTCTGTGGACCACTGCTGGAAAGTCTTTCACGACAAATCGCAGATTTTTCTCACTGGAAGAACCGGTTTCTTAGTCCAAATGATGCTCTTTTCTTTTTTTGAATTATCCATATATTGTGGTAAAATCATTTTTGGACACAATTTATAGAGCCCTTCATCATTAGCCGATTCATGGAGGTATTGAGATGTTGAATGTAAGAAAAAGGAATGGAGCCATAGTCGAATTCGACCTGGAGAAGATAATCAACGCCATGAAGAAAGCATTTGAGGCGACTGAGACAAATTTTAACGAGGATATTCTTGAGAGGGTTGCGCTAAGGGTAGTAGCCGATTTTCAGCCGAAGGCCACCGATAATCTGGTGGACATTGAGGATATCCAGGATTCCGTTGAAAGAACTTTGGAGAGTCTAGGATTCGCTGACGTCGCCAAAGCCTATATTCTATACAGAAGGCATCGAGAAAAGCTAAGAGAACTCGATTCTTCCATGCTCGATTTCTCTAAGACAGTCAACAGTTATCTTGACATGCTCGACTGGAGAGTTCACGAGAACTCCACAGTAACCTACTCTATCGGCGGTCTGATTCTGCACAACAGTGGAACTGTGACCGCCAATTACTGGCTGAGGGAGGTATACGATCCCCAAATTGGGAATGCCCACCGCGAGGGGGACATTCACATCCATGATCTATCGATGCTCTCGGGCTACTGCGCGGGTTGGAGCCTGAGACAGCTCATAGAAGAAGGACTTGGTGGTGTACGTGGAAAGGTATCCTCCTCACCTGCAAAGCATCTATCAACGCTTGTTAACCAGATGGTCAATTTCCTCGGAATACTTCAGAATGAATGGGCAGGCGCCCAGGCGTTCTCTTCATTCGACACCTATTTGGCCCCATTTGTAAAAGTAGATGACCTCTCTTTGAAGGAAGTAAAACAGAACATTCAGTCTTTCGTTTTCGGAGTAAACACACCTTCGCGATGGGGAACACAGGCCCCCTTCACGAATGTTACTCTTGACTGGGTGGTTCCATCTAAGCTAAAGAGCGAACCTGCTATTGTCGGCGGCAAAGCTATGGACTTCACATATGGTGATTGTCAGGAAGAGATGAAGATGATCAACCGAGCCTTTCTGGAAATTCTCGACGAGGGTGATGCCAACGGACGCGGTTTCCAGTATCCGATACCCACATATAATATTACAAAGGATTTCGATTGGGACAACGAAGACGCCCAGCTTCTATTTGAGATAACCAGCAAATACGGTACTCCATACTTCCAGAACTTCATAAACTCTGATCTGGACCCGGATGATGTCAGAAGTATGTGCTGCAGGCTTCAGCTCGATAAACGAGAACTGAAGAGAAGAGGGGGAGGGCTCTTCGGCTCGGATGAGTTCACTGGGTCTATCGGCGTCGTTACGATAAACTTGCCGAGAATTGCATACCTTAGTAAGAGCGAAGAAGAGTTCTTTGCACGTCTTTCTAAAATGATGGATTTGTCGAGCAGAAGCCTTGAAATAAAGAGATCGGTAGTGGAGAAACTGAACAGTGAAGGCCTTTATCCATACACAAAGAGATATCTGAAGAACTTCGATAACCATTTTTCTACGATTGGCTTGATAGGAATGAATGAAGCAAGTATGAATGCCCGATGGATCTTGAAGACTATAGCCGAAGAAGAGGGCTATCAGTTTGCATTGAGAGTGCTGGACTTCATGAGAAACAGGATGATCGGCTATCAGGAGACAACCGACCATCTCTACAACCTTGAGGCGACACCGGCCGAATCAACGGCTTACAGGCTCGCCAAGATGGACAAAGAGAAATTCCCTCAAATACTTACTGCCGGAAAGGATAACCCGTATTACACAAACTCCTCTCACTTACCGGTAGACTACACAAGAGATATCTTCGCAGCGCTTGATCTGCAGGAGGAACTCCAACAGAAATACACAGGCGGCACCGTATTCCATGCTTTCCTTGGGGAGAGAATCTCCGACTGGCAAACCACTCGGCAGCTGGTAAAGAAGATTGCAGAGAATTATAGAATTCCCTATTTTACTATATCGCCAACCTATTCTGTCTGTCAGAACCACGGATATATAAGAGGTGAACAGTTCACATGTCCCGAATGCGGAAAGCCAACCGAAGTGTATTCAAGGATTACAGGCTACTACAGACCAGTACAGAACTGGAACACTGGAAAACAGGAAGAATTTAAGACGAGAGAGACTTACAGAATTAGGGGAGAGAGAGTAGATGAATTTCGCAGGAATGGAGAGGGTCAGTCTAGTGGACTATCCGGGCAAAGTAGCCCTGACACTGTTTACCTCAAGCTGTAATTTCGACTGTGCTTATTGCCACAATCCTGAACTGAAGAAATCGGTAGAGGAGAAAGTTGGTGAATCAGAGGTCTTCAAGTACCTTGACAGAAGAGCGGCTCTCATTGATGCGGTTGTTATTACCGGGGGGGAGCCTACACTCAGGGCAGATGATCTGATTCCATTTGTCGAAAGACTGAAGGCCCAATTTCCGACTGTGTTGGTTAAGCTCGATACCAATGGCTGGAATTCAGACATTCTCAGGGAGTTCCTGAATGTCATCGACTATGTCGCAGTTGATCTCAAGTCTCTGAACTATGAGCCTTTTTCTACTGTAAATCTGAAGCAAATCCAGAAGAGTATTGAATTGGCAAAGACTTTCTCCACTCATGAGATAAGGATCACAATGTTTCCACCTTACGTTCCCGAAAAGGATTTCGAAGAGCTCGCGAGGATTTGCAGCGGAGCGTCGTTGGTTTCCATTCAGCAGTATAGACCGGTATCCGGGTTTTGCGAATCGCCACCTTATCCGGATTCAGTGTTAAGCGAATTCGCCGACTCGCTCTCTGAATATGTGAAAAACGTTTCCGTTAGGAAGTAAGCTGAAGGACATGGGGTGGCAGAAGAACCGGCCTTTTTTCGTGGCCGGTTCTCTCGTTTTGTGCTTGCAAAGAAAAGCAAATGATCTTCTTGTGAAGCTAGCCAAGAAGTTACCTGAGTTCGAAGTAGAATTTGAAACCGTCTCCCCCGAAGAATACTTGAGGCTCCACTCCAACTCCCAGTGGTGTTCTCCACTCGAAACCTATTCCTATCGACAGACCGAGAGTGGAGTTGTCACCCGCGGCCGCCATCAAGTAGAGCTTGGGAATGAAGACGCTCATATCATCGGAAGGAGCAATGCCGAAGCTCTCAGTGAGAGGGACTCCTGCCTGAAGTATCTCCAGCGCATAGAATCTAGGATTAAATGCATTGGGGTTCCAGCCCTTGAGATCGGTGCTTCCTCCCAGGTAGAAACTCCTGGTGACCGGCGCAACTCCGAAATAAGTCACACCTGCTCTTGTCTCACTCTCGATATAAATTCTTCCAATTATCCTGTACCAGTAATTTACAGACGCCTTCTGCTGGAGATAGCATATTCCTTCCCCAAATCCAAAGGAAAGATTTGTCTGCCCGTAGAGATTACCTCTCTTCTCCTGATAATTGTCTTCATCCCCGAAGGCAAAGGCTCCTGTTAGTATTGATACAGAGTAGTCGTTTGAATCCGTAGCCTCAAATGTTGCACTTTCAAAGGTGTAAGAGAGTCCAGCAACGTAGTCTCCAAAGGGATATGTCGCACCCAGATCTACAGAACTAAGAGAAAGAATAGTATCTGCTTGCCACGGAACATCTTTAAACAGAGTCACTTCAATGAAGGGATTGATTCCTGTTCCAAAGACGCTAAGCGTGCTTGCGCCAAATCTCAATCCCCCCCAGAAGAACTCGGGTTGGGGAAGGAACCCGAGGATTTTCTTGTCGGTCAATCTGAGAAACCGAACCCCGCCATAGATATTAACACCGGTACCGAGGAGATTTCTCTCCCCCAAACCCATTGACATGTACATGCCAAAATAGGGATAGATTGTCGAGCTCTCCTGAACCGTAATCACCAGCTTATAGTCGCCATTTGAGTCTCTAAGCTGAAGATATACGTCTGTAAAGAGACCGCATTCTTCCAGATTTCTCTTTGCCCTGTAGACTCTCTCGATGTCCAAATCTTCACCGATCTTGAGCCCGGAAATATTGATCACCACTTGTGGAAGTGTCTTATCAACACCTGTTACTTCAATTTCAACGATTTTGTTGGCAAAAACCGTCAGAGAAAAGAAAATGAATATTACCGACAGAAGTATTCGCTTCATCTCATCACCTCACTCAAGCAACGCGTTGACTTTCGTCACAGCACTATCGAAAGCCGATTTTGGCTCTGAAACCCCTTTTCTTACCTGCTCAACAGCGTCGTAAAGAATATTCCTGATCTCAATAATATTTGTGTGAACCGGCCTGGGTCTGGCAAACTCTATCGAGTCTATTGGAGCCTTCAACTGCGGGAAGCGCTGCCAGATAAGCTGTATCTCAAGAGAACTCATTGCAGACTTCAGAACCGGCATGTATCCCGTTCCCTCATACCAGAACAATGTGTTCTTCTCTGAAACCATCCATTTGATGAAGGTCCAGGCGGCCTGAAGCTTCTCTTCTGAGAGTCCGGCCATTATGGCAAGAGAACCTCCTCCAAGCGTTGTGGTTTTCTGCTTACCTTCAGGAAGAGGGGCTACTCCCAGACTCCAGGGTATGTTCTCGAGAGCGTACCTAATTCCTCCGCTCGTCATGGGGCCCATCGAGATTCTCCCCATTGTGAAGGACTGTATTCCTTCATCGATGGTCAAGTCCACCGGAGACAAACCCTCGACGAACCAACGCCTCCACGTTTCCAGAGCCTCGACTCCTTCAGGAGAGTTGATTACACACTCGGTCATATCTTCATCGAAAATCTCTCCTCCGTTCTGCCAGACAAGAGGTTCAAACTGATAGAACATGGTGTCTACACCCCATAAGAGACCATACTGAGAGGGTCTAGAATCCAGAGATTTTCTTATTGTGAGTCTTCTGGCGTACTCCTCGAGTTCCTCCCAGTTCTGAGGAGGTCTGTCTGGATCAAGTCCCGCTGCTCTGAAATGATCCTTGTTGTAAAAAAGCATAAGCGCACTGATGTTGAAAGGAAGCGCATATGGCTTTCCGTCACGAACTATTGTCTGCCAGAAGCTCTGGACAAAGTCATCGGGGTCAAGCGTAGGATCGCCGGCCAGAAGATCTGTGAGATCCTGGAGAGAATGGTCTTTTGAAAATATCTGGATGTGCTCGATGTTAACCTGTGCTACATCCGGCCCTTTTCCAGCCAGCAAAGCCGCCTTTAGTTTCGTAACGGTCTCATCGTACGAGCCCTGAAAGATTGCCCTTACAGTGATGTCCTTGTGTGCCTTGTTGAAATCAGATACGAGTTTGTCGATAATCGGCTTCTGATAATCGGACATCGAGTGCCAGAATGTGAGCGTGACAGCTCCCATTCCCGTTAGTGCAAAGATCATCAAGATAACTACCATGGTCACTCTTTTCATCTCTTCCTCCTTATCGCTATCCTTTTAGTCCCGTAAGGGTTATTCCCTTCACGAATTGCTTCTGAGCGATGAAATAGGCTATCATGATCGGAAGCGTAGCCACTACAGTTGCGGCCATAAACTCTCCCCACTGTATTCCCCCTTCAGACTTGAACATTGCTAGTCCCAACTGAACAGTTCTCATCTCAGGTTCGCTAATAATCAAGAGGGGCCAGAAGTAGTTGTTCCATGACCACATGAAAGAAAAGACTGCGATTGTTGCTATCGCGGGTTTTGTGAGAGGTAAAAAAACATTGAGCAGAGTTCTTAAAGGACCGCAACCATCGATTATCGCAGCATCCTCTAGATCCCTTGGAATCGTGAGAAAGAACTGCCTCAGAAAGAAGATCGAGATCGCAGTGGCTGCGTGAGGAATAATGAGGCCAAGGTATGAGTTGTCCAGATTGAGTCTCATTACAACGAGATACTGCGGAATCATTACGACTTGCTGAGGGATCATCATAGTTGCCAGAAAGATGTAGAATATCACTTCTCTGCCCCTAAATCTCATTCTCGCAAATGCAAAGGCCGCTAGAGAGGCCGTCACAAGTTGCAAGAAAGTGGTTCCCAGCGCTACGATAGTGCTATTGAGAAGGTATCTTGCGAATGGAACTTTCGTGAAAACACTAACATAATTCCTCAGTGTGAACTCCTTCGGGATAAGAGAAAAGGGATCCATGAGAATCTCTCGCAAATCCTTAAAGGAGGTCATGAAAGACCAGAAAAACGGGAAAATCATCACAACTGCACCGGATATCAACACGAAGTACTTCAGAATCCTTCCAATCCTCTTACTCATAATGAACAGTCCTTTCAATTGTCTTTACCTGGAATGCAGTCAAAAATATCACAAAAAGGAAGAGAACAAAGGCCATTGCGGACGCATAGCCAAACCTGTAATAGGAGAAGGCCTCTCGATAAAGCCGAAACACGACAACGGAGGTTGTATTAAGCGGTCCGCCGTCTGGAGTCATAACCATAATCGGTCCAAAGACCTGGAAGGAGCTTATGCTGAACATTATGAGAAGGAAGAACGTTGTCGGTGAAAGAAGCGGAACGGTGATCTTTCTCAACATCTGGAACCTGTTAGCTCCACTCAACGCCGCCGCTTCATAGTATGTGGTAGGGATATTCTGAAGACCGGCCAGATAGACAACCATGGCATATCCGATATTCTGCCATATTCCCATTAGAATTATCACGAAAAGCGCTATGCTCGGCCCCTGCAGAATTCTGGGAAGCTGAATGCCTGTCCAGTTGAAAAGAATTTGAATTACGCCCTGAGGATTAGTTAACCAGTTGATGTAATCCCCGCCAAACAAGGAGATGATATGATTCACATAACCGAGTTCCGTACTGAACAGAAAGCTGAAGCCCATACCGGCAGCTATGGGCGATGTTACTACCGGAAGGAAGTAAATCATTCGAAAGAACCCTATCCCCTTCATCGTCGAATCGTTCAGAAGATTGGCAAAGAGAAAACCGATAAGGAGCGAAAAAGGGAGAACGCCGAGAATGTAATAAGCGGTGTATAACATTGAGTCCCAGAATTCGCTCGATGAGAGAATCTGTGAGTAGTTCCTCAAACCCACGAAAGTCATTGTCGGAGACAGGTCCCACTCAAAAAAGCTAATGGCAAATGAGTAAATCAATGGATATAACAGAAAGAAACCAATAATTGCACCTGCTGGTGCAATAAATATGTAAGGAGTAGCTTTCTTCACCTGTAGACCCCCATAATGCTATTGGTCAAATACTGAAACACCAGCCCTTCCTTGAACGCCCACAAATTTCAAAATCCTGAAGACTCAACTAACTTGAGAGTCTAGTCGCACCGACATAAATACCACCCTGTCGTAGATGAAAGCCTAACGTCTTTTACAATGGGAAAATTCTCTTTGAGCTCTTCGAAGGCTTTCGGAACGAAGTTTCTGTAATCGCTTCTTTCGAAGAACTCGACAACATAGACCAAGAGATTTCTATTCGGAAAGAACTCATGAACCAGAACCTCTTTCCTGCATATTCTGCGACTCTCTCTATAAAACTTCTCCCTGCCGTCAATCTTATGACCGTGTACAACATAAGATGCAACGAGAAGATCAAAACTATTGTCTTCAAAGGGAAGCTTCTCAAAAAAGTCGCCTTGAACGACTTTGACTCCGCTTTCCTTAAGATTATGCTTCGCTATCGCTACCATGGGAGTCGAAGCATCAACAGCCGTTACTCGGTATCCCAGTTCGTCGAATGCTTTGGCAAGAGCACCTGTTCCGCAACCGATATCGAGAACGCTCTTGATGTCGTCGCCAAGTAGAGAACGATGTTCTTTCAAAAGGCTTCGATAATTCTTAAGCTGCGACTTGAAAGCAACGTTATAAAATGGGGAAATTAGTGAAAACAGCAAGACATGAGCTTTGTTTCCCATCTATCCTCCTCACTTAGATAATATCAGAAATTCTCCAGAATTCGGCAAAGCTAGATTTGTTGTTGACATTGTTAGCTGCAACCAGTATAATATATATGATTACTGCATATATAGGAGGTGACAATATGCCATTTGGATCTGGTCCTATGAGGTTTAGAGACGGTTCCTGCAGATACTACGGCTTCGGCCCTGGATATGGAGCGGGATACGGAAGAGGAATGGGATACGGTAGGGGATTTGGACCCGGAAGAGGTTTCGGTTATTATGGACCATACGCCTACGATCAGGAGATTTCACCTGAGATGGAGAGTCAGGAACTGAAGGAGTATCAAGCGATGCTTAAGAGAGAGCTTGAGATGATCGGCGAAGAACTCAAGGAAATAGAGAAGAGATTGGAAACGCTTGAAAACACAAACAGTACTGAAGAGGAGGAGTGACAATATGCCGTGGAGAGATGGAACTGGACCCGAAGGTTATGGGCCGATGACCGGCTGGGGCATGGGAAACTGTGCTCCCGATGATCAAGTGTCGAGGCCGACACCCGCAAGGAACTACTACCGACCATTTCCGAGGAGAAGACTTTTTCTCGGAAGAAGGATGGGTTTTGGGGGAGGATTTGGAGCCGGAAGAGGCATGGGCTATCGCTTCAGGAGATGGTGGTAGGCCTTGGTTATTGCCGTACTAAGTGGCAAGGGAGGCACAGGAAAGACAACCCTTGCCACAAACCTCGCATACGCAATATCTGAAGAGTTTGATGTTCAACTTCTGGACGCAGACGCAGAAGAACCCGATGTACATCTGTTTTTTAACTCAAAGATTGAGCATGAAGAGGAAATTGAGCTGATGCTTCCCGTAATAGACAAGGAAAAGTGCACTCGTTGCCGCAAATGCGCTGAAGCCTGCCAGTTTGGAGCACTTTCTGTTTTTGACACGGGTGTCATGGTCTTTGAATCTTTGTGTCATGGCTGCGGTTTGTGCACTTTTGTCTGTCCCGAGAAGGCAATCACCGAGAGGCCAAAAACCATTGGAAAAGTCATGACGGGTAAGATCAACAACAAAATCGATTTTGGAATGGGAATACTGGAAATTGGAGAACCATCTCCTGTAAGGGTCATCAGAAAGCTTAAAGAGAATATCGATCGAAATAAGGTCGTCATCATTGATTCTCCCCCGGGAACGTCCTGTTCTGTGGTAGAGACACTAAGAAAAGTAGATTTCGCGATACTGGTAACCGAACCCACTCCATTTGGTCTTCATGATTTGAAACTTGCAGTTCAAATTGTAAGAGAGATGGGAATTCCTTTCGGTGTCGTAATCAACAGAGATACGAATTCTTACACAATGATAGATGAGTATGCTGGTGAAGAAAACCTCGTTCTCCTCGAAAGAATACCCTTTGACCGCAGCATAGCGGAAGCCTATTCAGAAGGCAAGCTATTTACTGAGACTTCGCCATCATGGAAGATACGGTTCAAAAAACTGGCGGAAAAGATCATCTCTTCATCGGGGGTGTCATGATGTTCCAACTTGCCATAGTAAGTGGAAAGGGCGGAACTGGAAAGACAACACTTGCAGGATCGCTTTCCTCTCTTTTTGACTCAATAGTGATGGCCGATTGTGACGTAGACGCACCAAACCTTCACCTCATTCTCGAGAATAAGCAGATCGAGAGATTTGAATACTATGGTGGCAAAAAGGCCGAAATTTCTGATCAATGCATATCATGCGGACTCTGCGAGAAATTCTGCAGGTTCGATGCGATTATCAGGGGAGGTCCTTACTCAATCGATCCCTACGCATGTGAGGGATGCGGCATGTGTGTGGCTGTCTGCCCGGCAGATGCGATTTCACTCAAAGACAATAAATCGGGCGATTACTTCTTGTCTCAATCGAATGAAATCCCTCTTGTCCACGCTTTATTGACTCCAGGGGAAGAGACTTCTGGAGGGTTGGTGGCCGAGGTCAGAAAGCTGGCAATTAATGTCGCAGAGAGAGAAAAAAGAGAAGTAATTGTGATCGATGGTGCCCCGGGAATAGGGTGCCCCGCAACTTCATCGATTACCGGGGCAACTTACGTTCTTGCAGTTGCCGAACCGACTGTTTCTGGAAACCACGATCTTGCAAGGATAGTGGAGACAATAAAACATTTCAAGAGAGACTTTGGAATAGTTATAAACAAATGGGATTTGAATACAGCCAAGAGCGCTTTCATAGAGTCCTGGTGTGGAGCCAACGGTATAGAACTGCTCGGCAAGATTCCCTTTGACGAGCAGGTAGAGAAAGCGACGATTATGGGAAAACCGGTTGTTGCAATGGAAGACTCTACGGCAGCGCAAGCAATAAAGCGAATTGCCTTGAGGTTGAAACGGAAAATTTCCGGAGGTGTAGAAGAATAATGAAAATAGCTATCCCAGTGAAAGAAAAGAGTATCAACAGCATCCCAGACGATAGATTTGCCAGAGCTAAGTTCTTTCTGCTGTATGACCCGGAAACGGGAAGCGAAGAATATGTAGAACCAGACAACAGTGTGGCGCACGGTGCCGGACCTATGGCAGTAAATATGCTCACAAAGCAAGGGATAGACACAATAATAGCTTTCCATCTTGGAGGCAACGCCATTCAAGCTATAGAAGCAGCAGGCATGGCCTTCTATGAAGCCTTTGTCGGCACGGCAAAGGAGAACATTGAAGCTGTTCTTAGCAGAAGGAAAAAATAAATCCACGGGCCTATCCTCTGATATCCCGATCCCTATGTCACTCATTGAGGCTTTTGTATGCCTGGATTTTGTCTAAGCAAATAGATTCACTTCAAATAGAGCGCAAGAGAATTCCGAGCATCTTACTCTCTGCCGGTTGTAAGCGGTGTAAAATACACTGAGAGGTGATACCGGTGAGAAAAGAGGAACTTGCAATGCAATTTGACTTGCTCTCGAGACTTCTCAAGGTCATAAGAGACAACCCGTTCAAAGTGAGAACCTACGAATTCGCCGCAAGAATAATCAGATCAAATTTGCCGGGAGGCCATCTCTCAGATGGTGACATAACAAAGCTTTTAGAAATAAGTGGCATTGGAAAGGCCGTAGTGGACAAATCTCTCGAGTACCTACAGAAGGGTGAGATCAGCAAGGTATGTGAGATAAGTGATGAAATGCCCTCGCCAATATACCTTCTCACCTCTCATAACCTTGTAGACGCTGAAGTAATTTCCTTCATGTGGAAAGATATGGCGATCGTTGAGCCACAGGAAATAATCTCCTTTCTTACTAGTAGAAAGGAGAGTCTGAAGCTTTCATCCGACAGACTCTCCGAAATTGAGGCCTTACTTGAAGATCTAAAGGCCTCTGAGAACTAAATGAAGTAGATTTCGGAATACTTATCGATGACATACTTCAAGAAATAAGAAGAATCTAGCTCCTTTCCCGTCGCTACTTTGAGAAGCCTCTCCGGTTCATGCTTTCTGCCTACAGCATGAATGTTCTTTCGCAACCAGTCTACAAGAGCCAGAACGTCTCCCTTCTCAATCCTCTTTTCGAGATTTGGGATATCCTGTCTTGCTTTCGCGTACATTTGAGCGGCGTAAAGGTTTCCAAGCATATAAGAGGGGAAGTATCCGATCATTCCCGATGGCCAATGAATGTCCTGCAGCACACCGTCCCGGTTGCTCTCAGGTTCAATTCCCAGGTATTCTCTCATCTTTGCATTCCAGGCAGCCGGAAGCTCAGACACTTTCAAATCGCCTTTCATCAACGCTTCTTCAAGCTCAAACCTTACCATGATATGAAAGTTGTATGTCACTTCGTCGGCTTCTATTCTTATCAACGAAGGTTTGACATTGTTTACAGCTCTATAGAAGTCACCAAGCGAAACACTCCTGAAGTTTGACGGGAAAGCCTTCTGAATCTGAGGATAGAAAAACGATAGAAACTCCTTGCTTCTTCCCACTATGTTTTCCATCATTCTTGACTGCGATTCGTGGATTCCTAATGAACATGCACCATATATAGGTGTATCTTTCAGAGAAATCGGCAGCCCCTGCTCATAAATTGCGTGACCCCCCTCATGGATAGATCCAAACAATGAGGGCGTGAACTCTTCGATCACGTACTTGGTAGTCACTCTAACGTCATTCACTCCAATGCCAATCGTGAATGGATGGACAGTCTCATCCAGCCTACCTGCATCGAAGTCATAGCCAATGAATTTCAAAGCCCTTCTGCTGAGCTTCTCCTGAGCCCTCTTGCTGAACATCCCTTGAAGGATTGACGTGTCAGGATGTGTGCCTTTATCCAATATCTTTTTTACGAAGGGTATTAGTTCTGATTTCAGTGGTTCGATGACCTTCCGTAGCTTTCTTGCCGTCATCCCTTCTTCGTAACCTTCGAGTAGCGCATCATAGGGGTTTTCTTCATAACCATACAGTTCTGCCATTTCTCTAGAAAGATCGACAATCTCTTCCAGATATGGCTCCAAGCTGCTAAAGCTGTTTTCTTTTCGCGCTCTCTCCCATACCCTTTCACTCTTAGACGTTAGGACGGAAAACCTATGATGAAGCTCAGGTGGAATTGACCTGGCCCTTTTGTATGCTTTCGTAGCAACCCTGACCATTGCTTTTTCATCATCTGTTAATCCTTCTTGGGTTGCTCTTTCGTTCAACTGGCTTAACAATGCTCCAAATTCATCTGAGACTGCCTTCTTGAATGCAAGAGTTGATACATAACCTAGAGCCTCCGCCCTATTCTCGGCCCCT
This sequence comes from Mesotoga sp. UBA5847, assembly GCF_002432735.1. NCBI lineage: Bacteria > Thermotogati > Thermotogota > Thermotogae > Kosmotogales > Kosmotogaceae > Mesotoga > Mesotoga sp. UBA5847. The sequence continues at coordinate 75,746 of NZ_DJGL01000014.1, forward strand.
TTAGGGGGAATGTAAGTCCTCAAATCCCAGACCATCAGGGCCGCTGCATTCTGAAGATATGAGATCTCGGAGTATTCTGATTTAAGCTGATCTATTAATTCCAAAACTGCACCTCCAATTCGATGAATTATATCATGGTCCGACTCGGCTATTCTAAGAGCCTCTTAAGTATCCTCAACCATTAGGAATCACGAAAGCTGCTTCGCCTTTCTTCCGCCGTATGAGATAGCAAGGATAGCAAGAGAAGCGAAGTAAGGTAAAGACAATAGTAACTTAGGAGATATTTCTGTGGAAACTTGCAGGAAGATGGAGAGTTCTGTAACAAAGCCCAACATGACAGCCGAAACAACTACAAGAAGCGGGTTCTTTCTCCCCATTATTACGGCAACAAGAGCCAGCCATCCGCGCCCCCCAGACATATTGGATACAAAGGCTCCTAACGGTATGGAAAGTGCTGAACCGGCCAAACCCGTGAACACTCCACTGCCAATGTATGCTATGAATCTCATTTGATCTACTCTAACACCGCTGTAAAAGGCGCTTTCATCGTCATACCCACAGGCCCGCAATTTCACCCCAACCACCGTCTTCTTGAAAAGATAGAAGAGAGCAAATGGAGTGGCAAAGGCGATTAGATCAAAAAAACCGAGTCCATTCAACCAACCAAATACAGTACCGCCTAAGACATCAATAGAAAGAGCGGCAGGCCTGGGGGAACCTCCGAAGACAATTGTGCCTTTACTACTGAACCAAACGTCCGTCAACACTACAGTCAATCCGACGGATAGAAGGTTGACCGCAATTCCGACAACAAAGAGATTCGCCTTCAGAAATCTCACTGCAAAGTAGATAAGCGATGAAAGAATGATCGACACAATAATAGAAGCAAGAGTTCCGAGAAGGATGCTACCCGTGGTCGATGATATTACTACTGCAAAAAACGCACCTGAGAGAATTGTACCCTCAAGTCCAATATTGAGCCATCCCGAAACCTCTGTCAGCAATCCTCCGCTTGCTGCAAGAACGATAGGCGTCGAATTCCTTATTGTGTCACGTACTATGGCTTCAAACATATCTTCTTCTCCTGAAGCTCACGGGAGCAAGTGCCTCTGCAGTGACTAGAAAGAAGACCACTGCCTGGACTATCTTAGCCAGTTCAGGCGTGACACTCGCTTCAATAGATGATATCTGTGCTCCGCTTTCCAGGTATGCAAAGAACAGAGCTGCAGGAATAACAAACAACGGGTGATTTCTTGCGATAAGGGCAACCGCTATTCCATTCCATCCGTATCCGGCCGAGAAACCCCTCATAACTCTACCGTGTGCGCCTATTACATCGATTATCCCTGCGGTGGAAGCAAGTCCCCCACTCAGAAAGAGAGACCAAAAAATGACTTTGCTGGTATTCACACCTGAATAACGAGCGAACATCCTGTTCTTGCCCGAAATTCTTAATTTGAAGCCTTCTCTAGTCCTGAACATGAGAAACCAAAGAACAAAAGCGACTATCAGTGAGAAAAAGATCCCAGTATGCAGACTTGAAGGTTGCATGAGTCTTGAAAACCTGAGATTCGCGGGCAAACTTAAGGATGCCGCAAGTCCCGACTGTCTGTCGTTGAAAGGTCCCTCAACGAAATAGTCTACGACAAGAATTAGCCCATTGCTGAGCAATAGAGAAGAGATTAGCTCACTGACACCCATACGAATTTTGAGGACGGCTGACAAACTTGCCGCCCCAGCCCCAAACAAGAAACTCACCAGGATCATTGCCGTAATCCCTAGAGTACCAGACAAATTACCCGATAGAAGTATACCTGTCGCAGTCCCGACAAATGCCCCGAGATATACCTGCCCTTCAATGCCAAGATTGAAGGAAGACGAACTGAAGGCTATTGAGGCTGCAAGCCCGGTGAGGATAAGTGGAATTGCATTTGAAATAAGATTGCCAAAGTAAAACCTGTCTGAAAAGACGGAAAGGAAGAATGATCGGGCCGAATTGATGGGCTCTTCACTCATCAAAACTACGAGTAATAGCCCGGCAATCAGTGCAATACCTATAACAAGGAGTGATCTTCTCAAATCTTGAAAGCTTGTCATCTTCGATCTTCCCTCAACGTTCCAGCAAAATGCTCTCCTATTGCCTTCTTGCTGAGTGCTGGTCCGTTCGCTCCGGAAAAGACTATCCTTCCCTCTGACATCACAACAACTCTATCCGCCACAATTAGTGCTTCGTCAAGATCAGAAGTGAATATCACAATGGCCATCTTCTCTTTAATACTCTCTAGAGTGCTGCGCAGCTTCTCCAGATGTCTGACATCGAGCCCTCTAAAAGGCTCTCCCAGGAGAAGAAGCTTTGGCTCCGAGCTGATCTCTCTAGCTAGCAGCAACTTTTGCAGGTTTCCACCAGACAAAGTGAAAACCGGATCGCCGATACTGCCAAACACAACACCATACTTAGAAAGCAGTTCCCTCGCATAGTTATCCATTTCTCTGCCCGAAACAACCCAGCCTCCACTGAGGACTCTCTGAATAACTAGATTGTCCCGTATCGATGAACCTCTACAACTCGCCAACTTATCTCTGTCTGAAGGTAGCGAAGCCACTCCGAGTCTTCTGAGTCTATGCGGCGGTAGATTGGTAACGTCAATTCCGCCGAGCAGGATTCTTCCAGAAATCACCTTTCTAACTCCGAATAGTCCTTCTTGAAGCTCCTCCTGGCCATTGCCGGCCACTCCCGTTATAGCGATAAGCTCACCCTTTCTAGCCTCGAAAGATACATCCCTGACTGCATCTGACCCTTCTACAGAAGACTCTACACAGATCTTCTCAACTTTTAGAACGACCTCTTCCGACAAGGAACTCCGGACAGAAGACCCGGGAGATTCTTCTCCGGCCATCAAATCGTACAGTCCTTCGACCGAGATCTCATCTTTCCTGAAACTGCCTACTATAACCCCGGATCGAATCAGGTAAATCCTGTCGGACACAGAATAAGCTTCCCGCAGCTTATGAGTAATGAACACAATGCTCTTACCTTCACCCTTAAGTTTGTTGAAGGTTTCGAACAACTCTGCCTTCTCGTTTTCGGAGATCAGAGCGGTCGGTTCGTCGAATATTAAGATATCTGGCGAGTTCTGAAGCAGCCTCAGGATTTCCACTCTCTGTCTCTCTGCCAAGGAAAGAGTTCCAACTTCTCTATCCAGAGGCAGCTGTAACTGATATCGTCCTATCAACGTCTCAATGTATTCTCTGTAGCTTTTCGCCGTTCTTTTCAACCTATTCGCTTTACGTGCGATCAGAAGATTTTCAAGAACAGTAAGCCTGTCGATTACTCTCAGATTTTGCGGAACCATCCCAATGCCCATTTTTAAAGCCTGTGAAGGGTTCGACGGAGAGTACGGCTCTCCTTTGAGAAGCATTGAGCCACTGTCTGGTTTTTCTATTCCGACAATTGCCTTCATGAGTGTTGTCTTTCCCGCAGCATTCTCTCCCAGAAGCGAGATTAACTCGCCCGGGAAAAAGGAAAGCGTCACTCCGTTTAAAGCTTTTGTTTCGCTCGTCTCATAAGTTTTCTTAAGATCCGATACTTCCAAAATCGGCTTAGACAACTCAGCCCCCAAGTAGTGATTTTCCCTCTACAATGTTACCATCACAAAAGAAAAGCGGAAAGCTATTTAAGCTTTCCGCTTCTATTAGAAGTACCTACTCAAGCCAACTCCTCTTCCTGTAAACGAGAAGGGATTGAAGCTTCTTCCACCTGCAGATTTGCATACATGTCAAGACCTGTTCCGGCAGGTATAAGCTGACCAACAATTACATTTTCCTTCAGCCCCTGAAGGAAGTCTGACTTACCCGCAACAGACGCCTCGGTGAGAATTTGAGGCGTTTGCTGGAACGATGCGGCCGACAACCACCCTTCACTCTCAAGAGATGCCTTTGTGATCCTTAGAAGCTTTCGCTTGAACTTAATGGGATCTTTCGGCATTATCTGGATCTTCTTCTCGGGAATTACCGTATCGGGGTTGAAGTCATCGACCAGCTTCTGATACTGATCCTCATCCACATCATAGATCAATATCTGCTTGATTCCGCCCTTCAATATCTGATTCAGGAGCTCTTCCGTAATCGGCTCGGCCTCGGCTGCAATCTTCTGTATCTTTCCATCTTCATCTTCGCCTAGGACTCTCCTCGCCAATCTCTTATCGATTACATACTCTCTGTTCTCTCCGACTCTGCTGTTGGCTTCATCTATTGTTTTGTTTATCTTTCTGATTTCGACAATGTCTAGGAGATCTCCAGGCAGGAAGTCTGTGTCTCCGGGGTCCGTGACTTCAACTTTAGAAAGCATTTGTCTGATGATAAGTTCAAAGTGCTTGTCGTGAATTTCGACTCCCTGTTCGGCATAAACCCTCTTGATCTCTGTCAGGAGGTATAGCGCCGTCTGAACGAGGCCTAGCTTTTCCATAAGTTTCCTTGGCCTCACCGTTCCAGTTGTTATGGCCTCTCCTTCTGTGACTTTGTCACCAATCTCGATTTTTGGCTTTATGCTCGAGGAGAGATCGTATTCGCTGATGCCTCCGGTCTTCGTTTCGATGTAGACCTTTCTCCTACCCTTGTCGTCAGGGACGAGATCCTTCACGAACCCGCTATCGCCCTTTTCTATAAAGAGCGCCTCAGGATCCTTGAGCTTCTTTCGGGCCTCAAACAATTCCTCTGCCCTGGGAAGACCTCTGGTGATATCCTGTCCAGTCGCTATACCGCCAGTGTGGAATGTTCTCATCGTGAGCTGTGTACCCGGCTCTCCAATTGACTGGGCAGCAACTACACCTACGGATTCTCCAACATTCACTATTTCATGGTTTGAAAGATCCATTCCATAGCACATAGCACAAACACCACTGTCGGATTCACAAGTAAGAACAGACCTGACCTTTATCGTCGGTCGGACTAAGACCTTGTCGATCTCGTTCTTTTGCAGCTTCTTGGCAGTGAGCTCGTCTATCTTCTCCTGATACTTGACAAGCATTTCCTTGTTACTGTTCTTTATTGGATCACCTGCAAATACCTGACCGACGCAGGGGAAGATAACAACTTTCACTTCTTCGATATCCGAGTTCTTTAGCTGGTGCAAAATATCGCTGCCGATATGGGTTCCCGCTTTGTATTCCTTATCGTTTATTGTGATGGTTTCTGCCAGCTCTGTATAGTTGATCAACCGGGTCACTTTCGGAATACTAAGCACTTCTTCTCGCGCAACTTCGACTTCGGCCCTGTAGTTCGAAAGGAAAGCCGCATCTTCATCTCTGATCATTGTATCGCGCAAGTATTCCTTTCCCGTCTTCCCATTCTTAAGAGCTCTTCCAGTCAGCGGGTTGATGATATCTGACGTAAGAACTCTTCCAAAGAGAAATTCTTCGAGCTTCTCTATCGTTACTCCGTCTGCCATGAGCTCTATGGCTTCAATGCCCTCGTGAGTTCCACAGTTCGGAGTCGTTACGGTTATAGTCTGGGAAACGTCTACAAGTCTTCTGGTGAGATAACCTGCAAACGACGTTCTTAATGCCGTATCGGCAGAACCCTTTCTGGCTCCATGGGTAGATGTGAAGAATTCGAGCTCCGTAAGTCCATCTCTAAAGTTTGACTTTATCGGTACTTCGATCGTCTTTCCCGATGGATCTGCCATCAAACCTCGCATACCTGCAAGTTGCTTAAGCTGGTCGATATTTCCTCTGGCTCCGGAGTCAACCATCATATAGATTGGATTGAAGGGATACTTCTCGAACTCTGCGTATGTCTTCTCCATTATCTCCTGAGTGGTATCTGACCAGATTCTGATTATCTCCTGTGTTCTGCCCTCTTCTGTAAGAAAGCCTGACTTGTACAGATTCTCGATCTGATCTACCCTCTCCTGCGCGGCCTCTATAACCTTGTCCTTTTGCGGATACACAACAATGTCGTTTATGGATATTGTGAGCCCGGAAGCAGTCGCGTAATGGAATCCAAGAGACATCATGTCATCCAGAAGGTCTGCGGTTCTGTCTATTCCATATTCGTGGAAGCAGTCGTAGATTAGCTTCTTTATCGCTTTCTTGTTGAACTTCTTCATGTAGTCCCTAAGCTTTTCAGGAACTATGGTGTTGAAGATTATCCTTCCTACCGTTGTTAGCGTGAGCTCTCCGGATGAGGGATCTAGCTGAACAAGAATAGGATCGTGAAGTGATATATATTCCATGTCGTAAGCAAGAAGCGCTTCTCCCGGAGAAGAGAACTTCCAGTCAACCCATTCAAGGGCCTTCTGCCTAACCATCCTCCTCGCTTCAACATCGGAAATCTTTTCATCTTTGAGGAGGGCTGAGTAGTAATCCATTACCTCTTTCTCTTTCTTCTCATGATCGTGGTCAACGGTCGTGAGATAGTAAACACCGACGATTATGTCCTTGCCTGGCATTGAAATAGGCTTGCCGCTGGCAGGGGAAATCACGTTGTATCTGCTCAGCATAAGGAACTTCGCCTCTGCCTGCGCAGCTGCGGATAAAGGCACGTGAACAGCCATCTGATCGCCGTCAAAGTCTGCGTTGAAAGGTGCGCAGACAAGCGGATGAAGCTGAATCGCGTTTCCTTCGACCAATTTGGGTATGAAAGCCTGTATGGATATCCTGTGAAGCGTCGGTGCCCTGTTGAGAAGAACGGGGTGTCCCTTGATCACATCTTCGAGGACTTCCCACGCTTCGGGCATTTCCTTTTCTATGATTGTTTTCTTAAGTTTTCTCGCCGTCTTGCTCGATTCACTTCCGTGAAGGAGCTTTGATAGAACGAACGGTTTGAACAACTCCATTGCAACCCTCTTGGGGATTCCACATTCATGAATCTTCAGGTCAGGCCCAACGACGATGACCGCTCGACCGGAGTAATCTACCCGCTTTCCAAGCAGATTCCTTCTGAATCTCCCCTTCTTGCCCTTCACCAGGTCGGTGAGAGACTTCAAAGGCCTTCCCGATTTGTCGGATACTGCTTTTCCTACCCTACCGTTGTAGATTAGGGAGTCAACTGCCTCCTGAAGCATCCTCTTCTCGTTTCTGATTATTATGTCGGGAGCCCCGATCTGCAAGAGTTTTGCAAGCCGGTTGTTTCTGTTTATGACCCTTCTGTAGAGGTCGTTGAGATCGGTTGTAGCAAACCTTCCACCTTCGATTTGAATCATAGGTCGAAGGTCTGGCGGGATTACCGGAACAACATCCATTACCATCCATTCCGGCCTATTGCTAGACGCTATGAAGTCCTTGACATACTTGAGTCTTCTGAGAAGCTTGAGAGCCCTGGCACTGCTTTTGGGAATAGTCTTCAATTCATGTTCTATCGCTACCTGTAGCTCTTCGAGATCCGTGCCCTGCAATAGTTTCTTAATTGCAGCAGCACCGTAATCACAGGTTACTTTGCCCGGGTAAAGCTCTTTGTATGCCTCATATTCGTTCTCTATCAGGACTTCACCGATCGTTCTTCCTGTCTCCTCCGAGACTGCAGGGTCGATCTCGGTGATTATGACTATAGGTCTATCGCTCTCGGTATCTGTTTCAACTTCGAACTTGCCGGGATAGTACTCGTCGAAGATCTTATACTCAGTCGCCGAAAGAACTTCATCTTCAAAAAGGAATCTGTCGGCAAGGGTATCTCCCTTATGAACTTCATCCTCATTCTGGACATATATAAGGGCGCCTTCAAAGACCGGGTACTTCTTCTCTATCCCAGTTTCATCCTTGACGATTATCCAGTTCAGTTCTCTCTCGGTACTGCTGTCGATCCTCTCGATCGTCACTTTTCCGTCAATGTCCGTTGTAACCGGTCCGTGAGGGTTTTTTACCTTGTAACCTTGCTCTACTTCGAAGCTGAGTTTCTTCGTGTATATTTCGTATTCGGTCTGGTACATCGTCATTCCAGGGAAGAAGTCCGTCTCCTTAGGGTCTGTCACGACATAAAGTCTCTCTATAACCCTCTTAGATCCGTAATAGATGATGTTCTCGAGATCCTTCGCAGGAATGTTCAAAAGTGAAGAAAGAACACTAGGCGCACTCTTCAAGTACCAAACATGAGTAACAGGAGCGGCGAGCTCAATGTGACCCATTCTTCTCCTGCGAGCCTCTTTAGATTCGACTCTCACACCACAACGTTCACATACTGTACCCTCGTACTTTTTACCCTTGTACTTTCCGCATGTACATTCGTAGTCTTTTGTCGGACCAAAGATCTTCTCACAGAAGAGTCCGTCTCTCTCCGGTTTGAATGTGCGATAGTTTATCGTCTCGGGCTTCTTGACTTCCCCGCTTGACCAGCCCTTGATTCTGTCCGGCGACGCGATATCAATTTCCAGCTTATTGACTTTTCTCTTATATGCGCTTACTGGCATCTGCTTCCCTCCTTGAGGGGTAGCTCCCTTCTATTGATCCTCATAGTTTATCCACATCCAGCTCGACATTGTTCTGGTCAAAAACTTTGACGTCGAGTGAAAGCCCCTGAAGTTCCTTTATAAGAACCTTGAAACTCTCAGGTATTCCTGGCTCGGGGATGTTGACTCCCTTAAGTATTGCCTTATAGACATCATTTCTTCCTTTGATGTCGTCAGATTTAATTGTGAGCATTTCGTTCAGAGTGTGGGCCGCTCCATATGCCTCAAGCGCCCAGACTTCCATCTCACCAAATCTCTGACCTCCAAAGTGAGCCTTTCCACCTAGAGGCTGCTGATGTATGAGTGAATAGGGACCTGTAGATCTTGCGTGAATCTTGTCCTTCGCTATATGAACTAGCTTGAGCATGTACATTATTCCTACCACTACCGGGTAGTCAAAAGGCACGCCAGTCCTACCATCTCTTAGGGTAACTTTACCTGTCTTCAGCTCTTCGCTGTCACCGGCTTCAAGTCCAAACTCTTTTCTAGCCTCGTAAAGCTCATTCATGATCTCTTCTTCTGTAGCCCCATCAAAGATTGGTGTCGCAAAGTAACGATTCGTAAGTTTCCCAAGCCAACCGAGATGTGTCTCGAGCACCTGCCCGACATTCATCCTCGACGGAACGCCAAGAGGTGAAAGAACAAGCTGTATAGGAGTTCCGTCAGGAAGGAAGGGCATATCCTCTTTTGGGATTATATTCGAAACGACACCCTTGTTGCCGTGTCTACCCGCAAGCTTGTCTCCTACATCCAGCGGCTTTCTGATACCAACGAAGACTTTAACAAGCTTGTTTATGCCCGAACCGAGTTCAGAAACCTCTTCCTTCTCGAAAACCTTGACGTCGATGACTCTACCTTCAACACCATGAGGGAGTTTTAACGATGAATCCTTGACATCCCGTCCCCTGTCTCCAAAAACCGACCTGATAATCTTCTCTTCGGGGGTGGTCTCGGATTCGCCCTTTGGAGTCACCTTTCCAACAAGAATATCCTGAGACGTGACATATGCTCCTACTCTCACTATACCGCTCTCATCTAGATTCTTCAGAGACTCTTTCGAGACATTTGGAATATCAGCAGTTATCTCTTCGGGACCAAGTTGAGTATCCCTGGCGATTGTTTCATACATCTCAACATGAATAGTTGTGAAAATGTCGTCTTCGAGAAGCTCCTGGTTGACGAGAATGGCGTCTTCGAAGTTGTACCCCTCCCAGGGCATAAAAGCTACAAGAACGTTCTTACCCAGTGCAAGCTCTCCCATCTCGGTCGATGGACCGTCGGCGATAGGAGCGCCCTTTTCCACGACTTCACCAACCGAGACAATTGGACGCTGGTTTACCGCGGTATCCTGATTGGTTCGAACAAACTTATACAACGTATAGACATCTTCAATTGCTCTTCCTTTGTCGTCAAGTTCCGACTTTCCCTTTTCGTCTATTCTTTGCACAATGATTCTTCTTCCATCGACGTTAACAACTTTACCCCGATGCTTCGCTAGAACTACATATCCGGAGTCTCTTGCAGCTACTCCTTCGACACCGGTGCCGACTATAGGAGCTTCAGACTTGACAACAGGAACCGCCTGTCTCTGCATGTTAGATCCCATCAGTGCTCTGTTTGCGTCATCATTTTCGAGGAACGGGATCAAAGAAGTCGAGATTGAGACAATCTGCTTGGGGGAGACTGACATGAAGTCTACTTCCTCCCTCATAACATATCTCACTTCACCGGCGTAACGAATCTCTACGTTTTCATCGGCAATACACCCGTTGTCGTCCATTTTAACTGTGGAGTGAGCGATATTGTAACTTTCCTCTTCATCTGCTGCGAGATAAACGATATCTTCAGTAACGAACCCCTTCTGCACCTTCCTGTAAGGCGTGAGAATGAAACCATACTTGTCTATCTTCGCAAAAGTTGCCATTGAGGTCATAAGACCAATATTTGCGCCTTCAGGCGTCTCTATAGGACACATCCTCCCATAATGAGAGTGATGGACGTCACGCACCTCAAACCTCGCGTGTTCCCTCTTCAAACCTCCCGGTCCTATTGCAGACAATCTTCTCTTGTTCGTCAATTCAGCCAGAGGATTTACCTGGTCCATGAACTGCGAAAGCTGACTTGTTGCAAAGAATTGATGCAGCGTGGTCATGAGAGTTCTTACGTTAACCAGGCTCTGCACCGAAATCTTGTCGAAGGAAGTGTATATCGTAAGCTTCTCTTCGAGAAGCTTATGGATCTTCATAAAAGCCTTCTCAAACTCAGTTTCCATAAGCTCGCCCACTGTTCTTACTCGCTTGTTTCCCAAATGGTCTTTGGTATCGAGAAGTTCGGGACGGCTTTCTATCTCTGTCAAGTGCCTTGCAGCAAGTACAACATCTAAAACAGTGAGAACGCTCGACTCTTCGGCATAGTCGGTGTCTTTCGAAACCTTCTTTCCTTCGATCTCCTTGAGATAGTCTTGATAGACTTTCTTAAGTCTGCTGTTGACCTTGTACCTTCCAACGTTTGAGAAGTCAAAGCGGTCCGGACTGAAATAAAGGTTAGTAATATAACTCTTTGCAGCATTTATCCTCGGAATTTCGCCCGGCCTAAGCTTCCTGAAAAGCTCTATGTAAGCGTCGTCCTCAGTCATACCTTCACCGTATGTCTTCTGCAAAGCGCTGAAGGTCTTCATAGCTATAGGAAGCGGCATCTTGATGGTCTTCACATCGGCTTCAATTGCCCTTGCAATAATATCCTCTGTAAGAAGTGTTCCTTTCTGAGCTATCAAATCTCCTCCGGGAGTCTTGACATCTTCAAGAATCATGCTTCCGACACTTGCGAGCAATTCGTCCTCATCCGACCCGTCATATTCATGTTCGAAAAGTCTCAGTAGATCAAGATCATTCTCGTAACCCAATGCCTTCAAGAAGACGAAGAAGTTCAGTTTCCTTCTCCGGTCGATCCTCGCCTGCATTATCTGCTTGTTAGGGTTAAGAAGTATCTCAAACCAGGCTCCCTTTACAGGCAGAAAATGGGCAACATAAATCGGCAGAGAACCAGACACTGCCTTTGTCGGTTCGTCAACAAAGTAGACACCCGGCGACCTTACAAGCTGATTGACTATTACTCTCTCCGCTCCGTTAATTATGAAAGAGGCGTTATCAGTCATGTAAGGCAAGTATCCGAAGAAAGCCTCTTCCTCCTTGATCTCTCCTGTATAGAGGTCGGTGATTCTTACGGTCACATAAAGCGAAACGGAATAAGTTAGCCCCTTGTCTTTGCACTCCTGGATGGAATGCTTTGCCTCGCCGATTCTAGTTGAAACAAAATCCAGAGAGAAGCCTTTCTCGCCCTTCTTAAGATCCGAACGCTGAATTTGCGATTTAATTGGAGAATACTTCTTCAGAACACTCAGAAGACCTTCATCGATGAACCATTCAAAGGAACGAGTCTGGATCTCAATGAGATTCGGAATTTCAAGAGGTTCATACACTCTTCCAAAGACCCACCGCTCTCGTTTGCCAAAATTGGCCTTTCTCATCAGATCACCTCTCGTATGTTTGAGCACACCAAACCCACATCAGAGCATCATCCCTGATGTGGGTGTATTTATTATACAGACAATATGTAACCAGACAATTGCCCAATTACTTCAGTTCGACTTCGGCGCCAGCCTCTTCGAGCTGCTTCTTCAGTTCTTCGGCCTCCGCTTTCGGAAGGTTCTCCTTCACAACACCCTCTGGACTGCCGGCCTTTTCAACAAGATCCTTTGCTTCCTTGAGTCCGAGTCCGGTAATTGTTCTAACGACTTTAATGACATCGATTTTCTTAGCCCCAAAAGACTTCAAAACAACCTTGAATTCAGACTGCTCCTCTTCTTCCTCGACCGCTACTCCGCCCGCTACAGGCCCTGCTGCAACTGCCATAGGTGCTGCTGCACTGACTCCAAATTCATTTTCAAGTGCTTTCACCAGTTCCGAAAGTTCTGAAACTGTCATTTCTTTTATTGCGCTTATAAGTTCTTCCTTAGTCATCTTACCACACCTCCACCTGAATCATTCAGCTTTTTTATCCTTAATTGCATTTAGAGCATACAGGAACTTTGTCAATATTCCGTTCAGAGTATATACAAGACCGGTTATCGGGGCGGCGAATCCTCCAACGACCATTGCGATCAACTGATCTCTAGACGGAAGCTTCGCCAACTCAGAAGCCTGGCTGCCGGCAAAGTATCTGCCTTCAAGATACCCTGATTTTATCAACGGAAGGGTCTTGTTATTCTTGTTGAACTCAGTGATTATCTTTAGCGCTGAGACCGGGTCTTCGTCCTCGACAGTCAGTACCGCCGTAGTTCCGATGATTGACTCTTTCCATTCACTCTCGTCGAACCCGGCCTTGTTCAGAGCAAGCCTGACCAATGTATTCTTCTTTATTGTGAACTGAGCTCTATCGTCGTACTTTTCGTAGAGCTTGTCCCTGAAAGCAGTGATACCGTCAACCTTCATACCCTTGTAGTCGGCGAACAGAATCAATGAAGACTTTTTGTAGGCTTCTGTTAGGCTCTCAACGATTTCTTCCTTTCTTTCTCTGGTTAGCACTTCTTGCACCTCCTTTCAAAAAAGCGGCCCCAAATCGAGGCCGCAGAAGGCATTCACTTCTACTTACCTCGGTAGGTGGCTTACGCTCTTAATAACCTACTGTCTTTGGCAGTGAGTACATATATGCTTGGGTATCTTAAGCTATTTCTCGGTTTCTTTAACAAAGTAGACCTTTATTCCTGCACCCATGGTTGTAGTGAGGAATACCTTTTGAACAAACCTTCCTTTTGAACCGGATGGCTTCATCTTCATTATTTGATCGAGAGCTGAAACGAAGTTTTCGCGCAGCTTCTCCTTGTCAAACGACTTCTTTCCGACGGGCAGATGTAGATTACCGGTCTTGTCGTTCTTGACTTCGATCCTCCCCGCCTTAAAACCCTTCACGGCATCTTCAACGTCTGTTGTCACAGTTCCTGCTTTCGGAGACGGCATCAGACCACGGGGTCCCAGAACTTTCCCCAATCTACCTATGTCTCTCATCATGTCTGGTGTAGCTATCGCGACATCGAAATCGGTCCAGCCACCCTGAATCTGCTGAACCAAATCGTCGGATCCAACAAAATCCGCGCCAGCCTGCTTGGCAACTTCTGCCTGCTCCCCCTTCGCAAACACTAGAACCCTAACATTCTTTCCAGTTCCGTTAGGAAGAGAGATAGTACCTCTGACCTGTTGATCTGATTTGGCTGGATCTATCCCGAGCTTTATGTGCATCTCAACCGTTTCGTCAAACTTTGTCGACGGAAAACTCTTCAAAAGCTCGATTGAATCCTCCACAGAGTAAACCTTATTTCTGTCAACGGATTTCCTCGCCTGAATATATCTCTTTGATCTAACCGACATTTAAACCCCTCCTCAACCTACGATTTCGATGCCCATATTGCGAGCTGTTCCAGCGATGATTTTCGCAGCGGCATCTACTGTTCTGGCGTTGAGATCAGGCATCTTGATCTTCGCAATCTCCTCAAGCTGTGCTCTGGTAACCTTCCCAACTTTGTCTCTATTGGGCACTCCTGAACCCTTTTGTATTCCGGCTGCTCTAAGCAGCAAGAAACTAGCGGGTGGAGTCTTGAGGATGAAGCTGAAGGATCTGTCGGCATATACCGAAATAACAACCGGTAACACCATACCGGCTCTGTCAGAAGTCTCTGCATTGAACTGCTTGCAGAACCCCATAATATTCACTCCATGTTGACCGAGAGCCGGTCCAACTGGAGGTGCTGGCGTTGCCTTCCCCGCTTCAAGCTGAAGCTTGATTTGGGCAATGACCTTCTTAGACATATTTACTTACCTCCTTGTGGTTAACGGGCTATTCCCTCCCACTCTTTCTTGTAGATTAGACGATTCTTTCAACCTCAGATAGGCTGAGGATAACCGGTGTTTCTCTTCCGAAAATGCTCACAACGACTTTCAGTTCCTGTCTTTCAGGATCGAGACCCGTCACTTTTCCAACAAAGTCCTCAAACGGACCTGTATTAATTCTGACGACCTCTCCGATATCAAACTCAACTTCAATCTTGACAGGACCACCTGAGTGCTCTTCATACTCTTCAATACCGACTAATCTGAGCAGAGCCTTTATTTCCTTTTCCTTAAGCTGCACAGGCTGTCCACCTACAGAGACGAAGTTCACGACGTTCGGAGTATTCTTAACGAGGTTCCACGTCTCTTCGTTCATTATCATCTCAATAAAAACATATCCAGGATACAATCTTGTCCGGATGATTTTGAAGATCTTTATCTCTTTCCGTCCAGGGAGATCGGAAATCTCGATCCTTCCCTCAGTCTTGGAAAAGATCTTCCTTGTATCTCCAAACAACTGTCCGCGCTTCACAAGATTACCCTTCTTAGCTACCTTGGCGTCATAACAATCGGGGTGAACAAGATAGACATCTTCTTCGCCGTTCTCTTTTTCAACAACGATGCGCTTCATCTTCTGTGTATATACTATCTTTCCATCCAGCTCACAGAAGTACTCACCTTGCTTTGCAAGAGGCATTCCCTGCCTTATCCTCGCACCCATTTTTATTCCGGTCTCAATTTTCGCGCTTTCGGGAATGTAGTAAGTCTTCGTATATCGCCTATCGGCAGTTTCAATAAAGATAACTCGGTAGTTCTTTACTTCCGCCACCGTACCGTCGTTTTTCACCTTTATTTCTACTTCTTCAGCGACAGGGTCTCCTTTTGCCACATCCTGATTGTCCTTTACAAGAAGCCTGGCGTTGGCGGGGACAATATACTTCTCGGCAGCGACATTGGTTCTATCAAGTTTCGTCTCTTCCGGCACAAGAATCTTGCCAAACATGTGCGAAACACCGAAAGACTCTATCTTAATCTGAATTGCCTCTCTGATAGAGTTTTCGAGACCAGAGTAAGTCTGAATTATGAACCATCTCTTTCGCACAGTCAATCACCAACGTAGAACAGCATTAAACGGCGCCTGTCAAGAAATTGAGAAGCGACCCGATTACATTAGTAAAGAGAATATCTAGAAGAGCAAGAAAAGCTCCCGCCACTACCAGAATGACGAGCACGGCACCTGTAGACGAAATCATCTGCTCCCTGTTAGGCCATGTCACCTTCTTAACTTCGCTCTTTACTTCGGAAAGGAACTTCCAAAACTTTGCCTTGGCCATGGGATTCCTCCTGACTCAGTTGAAACGACTCAACCTTACTTCGATTCCTTGTGCTCGGTATGCTTTCTGCACTTTGGACAGTACTTACTCGTGTCCAGCTTATACTTCTTCTGGCGGTTCTTGAACCTGTAATAGTTTCTAGTACCGCACTCAGAACATTTCAACGTTACAAGAACCTTATTTCCCTTAGTTTTCTTTGCCATTGCTTGCACCTCAACAGTAGCAAAATTAATGGTGGTAAGGGGTGGGTTTGAACCACCGAAGGCGTTCCGCCAGCGGATTTACAGTCCGCCCCCTTTGACCACTCGGGCACCTTACCACCGATAGTTAACCTATGGAGCCAACGAAGGGACTTGAACCCCCAACCTGCTGATTACAAATCAGCCGCTCTTCCGATTGAGCTACGTTGGCCCGACGCACGATACTTATTATATCTAATGACCTTATCCCTGTCAACAAGGCAAATAAAGTATTTTCTGCGTTTGCCCGAACATGAAGTGATCCGGTTACTTAACTTTCGGTACAAGGATCATCAGCATTTCCTCATTTCTTATCCTGATGTATCCTTCTTCTAGCTCCTTCAACGCTACGGTGATCTTATCACCTGCAGCCCTTACCGTTGCTGCATCAAGCTTTGGGCGGCCAAAGTCCTCAAGGTCTTCCGCTCTCTTAGCAGCAGCCACAGGAATTGCATACTTGTGCCTTATTCTCTTCAAAAGCAAATCATAATTGATTATCATGTAGTTTTCTCCTCAAACAGGAATCTTTCTCCCTTTTCTTTCACGATTCTATCAACGCGGAGCCTTGCTGCGGTGATGATAGCCTCAAGTTGATTTACCGAGTGGTTTAAGTTATCGTTAACAACAAGATACTGAAAGTGTTTTACCTGTTCTAGTTCCCACTTCGCATCTTCCAGCCTAACCTTGAGCGATTCGGTGTTCTCGGTTCCCCTCGCTTCGAGACGCTTGACCAGCTCACCATAAGAGGGTGGAGCCACAAATATATAGACTGCGTCTGTAAGCTCCCTCATTACTGACATCGCTCCCTGAATATCTACATCCAGCAAAATATCTCTACCCGAATCAACACTCTTTCTAACTTGTGTTCTGGATGTTCCATAGTGATTCCCATGAACCTTGGCCCACTCCAGAAACTCCTCTTCTTCTCTAAGTCTTCTGAATTCATCTTGCGTCACGAATATGTAGTCTTTCCCATCGACTTCTGTCGGGCGTCTCTTTCTTGTAGTATAAGAAACCGAAAAATCAAGATCGCTGTTGGCCTCAAGCACTACCTTCAGTATTGAGGTCTTTCCCGCCCCTGAAGGGCCGCTAATCACAAAAACTATGCCTTTCATTCTTCAAAGCTCTGTCCAGAAACCCTTATGTCTTCCAGAAGCTTCTCAATATCGCTGAAAGTCTGCATGAATCTGGAAGCGATCGTCTCGGGTTGAATAGCTGAAAGAATTATGTGGTTACTATCGGTGATGACGATTGCCCTGGTCTTTCTTCCATAAGTGGCATCAATAAGCTTTCCTTCGTCTTTTGCAACTTCCTTAAGCCTTTTCAGCGGCGCGGATTCGGGATTGACTATCGCGATAACTCTGTCACCTATAATTACGTTTCCGAACCCAACGTTAATGAGTCCGTACAAGTGAAACACCTCCTACTCTATGTTCTGAACTTGTTCCCTAAGCTTATTGACCAGTGTTCTACCTTCGATGGAAAGATTGGTTATCGCAAGCTTCTTCGATTTCGATGCAATGGTTGAAAGCTCTCGATGCATCTCCTGGCAAATGAAGTCCATCTGCACTCCACTCTCTTTGTCAGTTCGCATAACTCCCCTGAACGACTTCAGATGAGAGTGCAACCTTACGATTTCCTCCGATATATCGGCCCTTTCAGCTAGAAGCGCTACCTCCTGCTCCAATCTATTCTCGTCAAACTGACCTTCAATAATCGTCTCGATTCTCTTCTTCAGGAAGTCGCGATAGTACAGAACCATGTCCTCAGAACTAGTAAGAAGCTCATTAGCAATAACTTCAAGTCTATTAAGATACTCGCTCATCGCTAGAGCAAGGTTCTGTCCCTCCCTTTCTCTGTCTGCGTTGAGCTGATCCAAAGCTTCAATAAGCAGTTCTTCAATAACACTCCAAATTTTGTCTGCGAGGTCTTCAGAAGGTCTGCTCCTGAAAATCTCCTTGAACCTGGCCATCGAATCGACAGAAACCTCACCGGCTAGTTCAAAACGGTCCTTAATCGTTTTCAGAGAGTTGAAAATCGAGGAGGCTATACCATAGTCAGGCTGGAGAAGATCATCGCTGTCCGCAAGAGATATGTCGATCTTTGCTCTTACCGTCCCTCTCTTGAGGTTTTCCTTTATAAACCTACTTGCTCTCATTTCTAGCTCAGAGAAAGCATCTCCTATGTTTATATCAACATTCAAATACTTCGAATTGACTGTTTTCAGTTCCACGAATGCGTTTACGCCGCGAACAGCCTTTTCGACCCTCGCATATCCGGTCATGCTCCTGAGCAACTATATCACCTCAAAGGCAATTAAATCTAACTACAGTCAATTATAACCGTTTGTGGCTAGAATTTCAAAAGAGGAATCGTTTTCTTCAGTTTTTCTATCAAATCCTCCACATCTTCCTCTGTTGTGAATCTTGACATACTTATTCTTATTGATCCCGAGGCAATCGATGGACTTATTCCCATCGCATCTAGAACATATTGACCTCCATCATTTCTTGAAGAACAAGCCGAAGAGGTACCAACAAAAACGCCTTCTTCTGATAAAGCATTAACCAAAACTTCTGATCTTATTCCGCAGAAAGATGCATTTACTGTGTTGCAGATGGAGCACTCAGGAGTATTGATATATCCTCCTAGCTCAACAACAGCTCTAGATATTCGATTCTGAAAGTCTTTCGTTATTCCGGATGCTTTCTCCATACAATCCAGAGCTCTTTGCATCGCTATCGAAGTCACTAAGACGCCGGGCACGTTTTGTGTACCGGAGCGCAAACCTCTTTCCTGATTTCCTCCTGTGAGCATAGGTTTGATTGGAGATCCCCGTTTGACGAAGGCGATTCCAACACCTTTCGGTCCGTGAAATTTGTGAGAAGAGAACGAAGCGTAATCGCAAAACGAGGATTCCGGAGTGAAGGGAATCTTCCCGATTGTCTGTACAGCATCGACGTGATAGAGAAGATCTAGACCAACTAACTCTCTGCCTATCTCCTCGAAAGGCTGGATCGCGCCTGTTACGTTATTCACAG
Organism: Mesotoga sp. UBA5847; assembly: GCF_002432735.1. NCBI lineage: Bacteria > Thermotogati > Thermotogota > Thermotogae > Kosmotogales > Kosmotogaceae > Mesotoga > Mesotoga sp. UBA5847. The sequence goes on from NZ_DJGL01000014.1 coordinate 94,682, forward strand.
CCATTACAGAAACGAGAAAGGTCTCGTCATCTACTTCTCTCAGGAGCTTCTCGGCCTCAACTATTCCGTTGCTTTCGGGCGGAATCTCGACATAGTCGATATCGAGAATTGCCTTAAGATCTTTGAGTGTATTGAGAACGGCCTTATGCTCGATTGAAGTCGTCACGATCTTCTTCTTCTTCCCCCTGAAGAAGACCGTGGACCTCAAGATCCAGTTTATCGTCTCGGTCGCACAAGAAGTAAAGAAGATTTCGCTGGAATTGCAAGAGAGACATGAGGCCACCCTTGCACGCGCCTCCTCCAGCATTCTTGACTGCTTCACACCAAAGGTATGCATAGAATTCGGATTAGCGTACTCTTCAGTACAAAGACTTGCCATCAGTTCGGCAAGATCAGACTCCATTTGAGTAGTAGCATTGTTGTCAAAGTAACGAATCAAGATCCTACCATCTCCTCAAATTCCTTCTCATCGATTATCTGCGTTCCGAGAGAACGAGCCTTCTCCGCTTTCGACCCCGGGTTATCCCCGACAAGAACGTAATCGGTATTCTTCGAAACCGAAGACATAACCTCTCCTCCCAGTTCAACAATCCTCTCCTGAATTTCCTTTCTAGAATAGCTGGGAAGAGTTCCCGTTACCACGAATTTCATACCCTTCAGCGGCTTTGGACCATCACGACTTTCATCTTGTGTATTGACGAATCTCATCAATTCTTCGATCTCTTCTCTCACGGATTGAGCAGATAGATGCTTTCTTATTTCTGAGGCCAACTGATCGCCTATTCCCGAAACTGCTTTCAGATCCTTTTCACTTGCAGACATGAGTGCTCTTAAACTTCCGAAGCTGTTAGCAAGATCCTTCGCAAGTTTGGATCCTACTCCTGGAATACCAAGCCCAGTTATAACCTTGAATAGCGGGTTATTCGTGCTCTTATTAATTGCCTTGATGAGATTGTCCGCCATCTTCTCCCCTATCCTTTCTCCAAGAGCCAAAAGATCTTCTTTTGTCAGTTTGTAGAGATCGGACGGGCTCTTCACAAGGCCCGATTCAACAATACGCTCGACTAGCTTTTCACCAAGGCCCTCGATGTCCATGGCCTCTCTGGAACAGAAGAACTGTATTCTCCTACCCACCTTAGCGGGGCAAGAGGGATTAAGACACTTCAAAGCAACGTCCTCTTCTCTCTCTTTGCCTACCGGTCCTTTGCAAATTGGGCACTCGGAAGGAGGTTCTATTGGCTTCTCTACACCTGATCTCTTATCAGGAATACTCTTAACGATCTGTGGAATAATCTCCCCAGCCTTCTCTACAACAACTGTATCCAAGATTCTGATGTCCCTCTCCCTGACAAAGTCGAAATTGTGCATGCTTGCCCGTCTAACGGTTGTTCCGGCCAGTTGAACGGGTTCGAGTTCAGCAACAGGCGTTATAGTGCCTAGCCGACCGACACTGAGGTTAAGACTTATAAGTCTTGTCGTTGCTTGTTCCGCCGGAAATTTGAAGGCTATGGCCCACCTGGGCGCTTTCGTAGTGTATCCCAGTTCCTCCTGATAATGTAGATCGTCCACCTTGACAACCACCCCGTCAACAGCATAGTTCAGTGTAGATTTCAGCCCAGACCACGTCTTCCAGAATTCGATTACGCCCTCCGTGCCGTCTACAGTCTTGAAATTCGGCTCAATTTTCATTCCAATAGTCTTCAACAGCTCCAGCTGCTGGCTCTGCTTTTCAAGCCGAAACCTTTCTGGCTCCACTATCTGGTAGAAGAAGGCACTCAGTCTCCTCCCTGACACTTCTCTGGGATCAAGTTGTCTGAGAGTTCCAGCTGCCGCATTGCGAGGATTTGCAAAGGGCTGAAGACCGTCTTCTATTCGGGCTCTGTTAAGGTCATTGAAGACGTCTTTCGGGAGATATACTTCTCCTCTCAGTTCAATCGAAAGACTCTTTCTGAGTCTGAGAGGTATCGATTTGATCGCCTTTATGTTTTCGGTGACGTCCTCACCGACAAAACCATTCCCCCTTGTTGCTCCTCTCACAAGCAACCCGTCTTGATACTTAAGCGATATTGACAGGCCATCGATCTTTAGCTCACACATGTATTGAACTCTTTCAATGCCAAGTGATTCTCTCACCCTCTTATCGAACTGCAATACCTCGGCCTCTGAGTAAGTATTGTCCAGGGAAAACAACCTGTGCTCATGAATCACTTCCTTGAAGGAGTCGATCGGCTTCAGGCCAACACGAACAGTTGGTGAATCAGGTGTCTTCAGTTCTGGATAACGTTCTTCAAGTTCGGTTAACTCATCCATCAGCCTGTCGTATTCAGAGTCAGATATCTCTGGATCATCCATAACGTAGTACCTGTGAGCATGATAATCGATCTCTTTTCTCAGTTCGTCGACTCTCTTCTTAGCCTCATCGAATGGAATCACGTTAGCCCCTCCCAAAGAGTATTACAACTGCCACCGCATACTCCCGCTCATGAGAAATGCTTACCGTCAGATCTTCGCCACCCAGCAGCTTCTTCAGTTCCTCGGATGGAATCGGGCATCCCTTTTCATCAACGAGAAACTGGATTTTCGAGAACTCAAGGTCTCTACGCCCGGATGCCTTGACGAAGGCCTCCTTTGCGGCGAAACGCCCAGCTGCAAACTCCATCTTTCTCCGTTCATTTCCAAGAGAATCAAAGACATCTTTCTCTTGCCTTCCGAGTACCCTGTTTGCCACAGCTTCAGACATTCGTGAGATCTTGACTATGTCGATTCCAGCTTTCATTCTTGCTTATACCTCCACAACCGTGACTCCGCTACCGCCTTCTGAAGGTGCACCAATCCTGAAGCTCTTAACTTTCTTTGAGCGTCTCAAGTAACTCCATACTCCTTCGGCCAGTTTTCCAGTGCCTTTTCCATGAATTATGCAACCCTGCTTTGTTCCATTTATCTTGAGAGTCTGGAGAAAATTGTCAATGATAATAGGAACGTCTTCAGTGACACTTCCCCTTATATCGATCTCCTGAGTCATACTCTCACTGACATACTCGAGAGAAGAGGCATCTGATTCCGACTTCAATCTTCCGATGATTTTCACTCTTGAAAACGGGACCTTCAGCGTAATCTTACCTGAGTCAATTACAACTCTATCTCCATCGACTGCACTGACGATTCCTTCTGCTCCACTATCTATAAGCGTAACGGTATCGCCGATTTCGGGTATCTCAAAATCGCCGTCATCACATGAAGAACTTCCGAAACGCTTTAATTCACTTCTAAGCTCATTAAGTCTCTTGACCGCGGTAACCTTGTCTCTTTCATTTGAAGATCTTGACATGCTAATAGCCCGTTCAATTTCCTTTATTACAGATCCTAGTCTTTCCTCAAGCTCGGCGATCTCTCTGCTGATCTCTCCATACCGCTTTTCCTTAATCATTGAAAGCTTGTCTTCAAATTCGCTGCTCTTGGATTCAAGATTCTTCTTCGTCCTCTGAAGTTCTCTTCGTTCCTCTTCTAGAGTCGACCTCTCTATATGAAGCTTCCCTATTACTGCTTCGAGATTTCTTGCATCACTATCAATATATGATCGAGCTCTTTCGATAATATCCGGTGCAAGTCCAAGTCTCTTTGAAACCTCTATCGCATTTGAGGAACCGGGAATTCCCATCAAGAGCCTATACGTTGGTCTAAGACTGGCAACATCAAATTCTACGCTCGCATTAAGAATGTCGGAACGCTCCATAGCATAGAGCTTAATTGGTGTCAGATGTGTTGTGAGGATCAATTTCGACTTTTCCAAAAGCCTCTCAACTATCGCAATCGAAAGTGCCGATCCCTCTACCGGATCAGTTCCCGCCCCCAATTCATCAAGCAAAACTAAAGAGTCACCGTCGACATTCTCAATAATTCGGATTATCCTGGATACATGAGATGAGAACGTGCTTAGACTCTGCTCTATCGATTGCTCATCTCCAATGTCTGCAAAAAGCTTCTTGAAAAGCGGGATCTCTGATGTCTGATCAGCAAGAACGGGAAGACCACAGAGCATAAGTATTACAGAGAGACCTATTGTCTTCATCGCTACTGTTTTCCCGCCGGTGTTGGGTCCGGTAATGAAAACTCCATTGATTCCCTCTTCCATAGTAAATGTTATTGGAACTACCTTCTCGTCATCGATCATAGGATGTCTGACGTCCTTCAGGAAGAAGCGACCCGATGACGAAGGCTCAATGAAAACTCCATTCCTCTTCTTGGCATATCTGCACGCTGCGAAAAGAGCATCAAGGATTCCAAGCGCTTCCAGTGAAGGTTCAAGCCTTTCAAAGGTATTGAAGAAGTAAGTCGTCAGTTCTCTAAGTATCCTTCTTATCTCCTCTTCTTCTCTCGATTGCAGAATCCTCATCGAATCATTAAGAGCAATCAGCTCTTGTGGCTCGAAATAGACGGTCGCCCCACTTCCAGAAGAGCCATGAATCACTCCCTGATACTCATTCTTCTTGCTCGCAGACAACGGCAAGACATAACGACCTTCTCTACTCAGCACTAGACTGTCTGTGAGCCCGTCTTTATACCTGTTCATTATAGAATCAAGCTTTCCTCTCAGGTTTCTGGTAAGTGACTTGAGTTCGTTTCTGATTTCCTTCAAGGCTGGAGAGGCACTGTCCTTTATCTGCCCGTCTTCCGAGATCTTCTTCTTGACTTCGTTTATAAACCCACGTTCACACCCAAGAAGAGCAACAACTTCGCCTACAGCAGTAAACTCCGAAGAGACTCGTTCAAAGAATTCCTTGAGCCGACAGATGTTCTCCATGGTAACGGCGCTTCTGTAAAGCTCTTCACAGCCAAGGCTGAAACCTCGTTTCACCCTGTTGATATAATCACTTAGATCGTGAAAGACTGAAAAAGGTGGCTCCCCCTCATTTTGAAGAATAATACTGAACTCGCTCGCTCTTCTGTAGAGTAAGTCTGTGTCATCTACTAATGGCCTAAGAGATTTGATTCTCTCTCTACCGTACCTTGAAATCGCCTTCTTAGAAATATCTTCCAGAACGCAGTCAAACTCCAGAAGTCGCAGCGCATCTTCATCGAACAAGGAATCCATCCGGTAACTCCACCCTTCTAATAATCTTTGGCATAAGCTTCTCCCTGTTTCTTCTGTCGTAAACTGCAATCAGCGCGTACACGACCACAATTGAAGCAAAAGCTGCCCCTAGGGCCAATCCTTCAGAATTGAGAATGATGTTCGTCACAATCAAAGTAACCAGGAAGACGGCTAAGGGTATTCCATAAACAATCATCGAGACCCTAGTTGCGTTTAGCTTCCCTGTCTCTATTTCCACAGTATCCCCTGGATCGACTTCTACACCATTCCTTAAGGCCTTTATGGTAACTTTCTTATCGCCCAAAGAAACGCCGCAGTTACTCTTAGAACCGCATGTAGAACAGGCTTCGGTTCGCGGCTTTTCCAGGAGCACCGTATCTCCTTTTAGCTCCTTAACAACGGCCAACTCTCTCATATCGACAACCTCCGCTAGAAACGGTAAGTAATCTCACCGCCTGCATGAACAACTGGAAGTGTTTTCGTTCCGAAGAACTGCTCTAACTCAAGGCCCGCCGCAACTCCGAAGGAAAGAAAGCCAACTCTAACGTAAACGACGGGAGTGATCGAGAAGAAGACTCCGAACTTTTCAAAGTTTGCAGCCATAAGGCCAACCCGAGAGACAACTCTTAACCCGGCGGCCGATTCCTCTGTAAGATCGTATGCATGGCCAACAAAGGCTTTAAGAACCGTGTTGAAATGACCGCTCTTATAGAATAGCTCCGAGGAAGCGGAGGAAATGAAGGAGAAGTTTCCTCCAATTTCAAATGAGTTCTTCCCTATCTGGCTAATGACATATGCTGCGTTTATTCCGTCATAGATCAGCATATCACTTTCCGACTCTATACCAGAGTAGTGAATTCCATCTATAATTAACGAAGAAAAACCCATGGAACCCAATACGATTACCATCAGGAACAACATTATCGCTTTCACACGACACCTCCAGTTCATCGAGATTATAGCATGTGTTTTTATGACGTACCGAAGGCCAAACATGGATCTATTTGATTTTGTAACTCACTTAAGCAAGGCAGCAAGATAACCGACAGTTCTGTACCTGTCTCCGATGACTTCACCGCTCGTCGTGTTGCAAAGTATATCCATCGATTCAAAGGTTTCTCTAACCGCCACCATAGGTCCTAGACCACAGGCGGTGATTCGCTCGCTTCTGGATATCTCGTATGACTCTGCGTACTTCCTCTCCTTGACAAGATTCACGAGTCTCCTGTCTTTCTCCATAGTTGTTTCGTGAGACTCGTAGTGATTCAGATCTGAGGAAGCGATTATCAGTAGGTTACTCTTCTCGCTCAGGATCTTCCTTAGCAGCCCGGAAACCATTAATGCCACTTCCAGTCTCTGATCACTCATAATTATCGGCACGATTTTGAAGTCACTGTACAGAAACTGCAGGAACGGCAGCTGGACTTCTATAGAGTGTTCGTACAGGTGGGCCGCCGTGTCAGATACCACAAGTCCGCTAGACATAGTCATGATTGACTTCCCAAGCTCTTTATCTATCTCTACTTCACCCAGAGGTGTGTCCCAAGAATCTTCATTCCACAGAGATAGCCTCGTCCCAAGGCCGGTATGATTGGGACCGATAATTATTACCGTTGAAGGGGTAATTAGAGAATACGACTTCCAATAGCTCCAGGCAGCAACCGGACCGCTTGCCATGTACCCCGCATGCGGCACTACCAAACCAACTGAGCTTTCAGATTTTCCAGGATTCTTAGGAAGACTCCCTGGTCCTATCGGATGAAAGAAGCAATTCTTGATCTGGCTCTTGAGGTCCTCACTGTCATCTGCGTAGAACTTGCCGCTGACAACGGGGCTCCTTTTCACGGCTCTACCACCTCCGCTGTGATGAAGATAACCAGTTCTCTCTTATCAGACGTTCTGTTTTCGGTAGTAAATAACTTACCGATAAACGGCAAATCGCTCAAGAAAGGCATCTTATTAACGGTTACAGTATCCTTGTTTGCAACAAGTCCACCGATCGTCAATGTATTGCCGTTCGAAATAATCAGTCTGCTGTTTGCTTCCCTCGTCTTCTCACCATATAGCGTTCGTGTTCCGTCCTGATACTTCTCGGGCTCGCTGACTTTTATAAAGAGATCGAGAAGTATCTTGCCGTCATCATTGACAGTTGGAGTAATTCTTAATTCGACTCCTGTGTTCAGATACTCGATAGTCTCGATCTCTACGGGATTACCATCTACGTACTCGATTGTTCGAACCAAGTAGGGAATGGTGTCCCCGATATGAATCTTCGCTTCCTGACCACTCATTGAGACTATCGAAGGACTGGAGATAAGGTCGGAATCGGTGTCCCTATTGCTCAGGTCTGCCCCGATCTTCACGACTGCCGTATTTACGATATCGTCTATCAGTTTCGTAAAATCAAGATAGTCGATGATTTTGAAGTCGAGATCTATCGAACCGCTTTCAATGAGAATCTCAGGAGTGTTAATCCCTATTGCCGTCTTGAACTCCCTCTGAATATCATCAACAAGCGATTTATCCACGAGCCTTGTTTCGATTCGTACCTGCTTTTTAGGACGCGAGAGATCGGATCCAATTTCGTCAAAGATATTATCAACTCTTGATTTGGCCAGGCCTCTGACTACTATATATCCGTTCACCGGATCTGAGAGAACTTCACCTCCATAGAACTCTATAAGCCTTGTTACTTCTTCAACATTGTGGTAAACACGATAGACTAGTTCAACATCGGTCGGTTCTTCACCGGCCTTCTGCTCCTTCTTTGTCACCGCATAGATATCATCGATTCTGCTTATCTCAACCGGCTTCGTGGCATTTATTACTCTGGTAAGAGCTTCCCATGTGAGATCCTTGACAGACATGGTGATCCTCTCATTTATGTCGTCAATGAAAAGGAGCGAGATTTGAAGCTTGTCGGCCACTAGTCTCAACAACTCTTCCAGATCCTGATTGGCGACATTTATCTGGACAAGCTTTCCCTCAACCACTACTCCCCTTTCCAGCGGATCTACTGCCTTTCTCGACTCCTGGACCTCTTTGATCATCTTTTCGGCCATATCAAGGAGAGCTGAACTCTTCGATTTTATCAGCAGCATCTGAAGTTCGGTGAATGTCTGAACCGTGATACCCTCGATCGATTCTCTTAAGAGAGAGGCCAGTTCCTCAGGATTCACCGTGAGATCGGTTATGTATCTCGAAATCTCCCTATCGGCAGCTGCCTCCTCGACTGTCCTGGTTATGATCATTAGTGACTCGGGTTCACCGATTAGCAACCACTGCCGATCTAGGTCGACAAATTCGATTTCGAGACCCAGTTTGAAGATCAGTTCCGCTAACTGGGCCTGTGTGACGAGGTTCTTCTCGATCCTCACCGACTCTCTTTTAGAATCAACAGCGAGTATGTTCAGCGCTGCCCTAGCGTTCTCAAGTCCGACCTGAGTCCCAATTCCAATGAGCCTTCCTGAGTATTCAATGATTGATTTCAGCTGAATTTCCGCGGCTTCCAGGAACTGTGTGACTTGTTCTGTGCTCCAGCCGCTAACAGGAGGAAGGTCTTCGATGTTAATTTGCTCTGATGCTTCCTTGCTGCCCGCATTCCGATTCAGCTCTGAAATAAGCTCTCTCGCGAAGTCAACGTGGTCACTCTCTCCTACCAAGAGGAGGCGAGTATCGAACCTACCGATGAAGACAGATACACCAATGTTCTCAAGAGCCTCCTCAAGGCTAGCCATTCCTGATCTTTGGCTCCCCTGAGCAAAATAGACGCTCTCTAGATCCTCTAAGAAGGCTTGCCCTACTGTGATAAGGGAATAGGACAGGAATTTAGCCTCTACAGTTACTGCTTTGACAAGTACCTCTTTCAGTGCTGCTACATCATCAAAGTTACCGACTATCATGTACCTAGATGGTGTGATTTGAACAACGGATACCTCCAGGAGAAGATCGCTAACCATAGCTTGAAGAATCTCAGGAGTTATACTGGCAGGTAAATCAATATAAGCGAAGTGGACCTGCTGGTTGTTAACCAGGTAGTCTATCACGGCCTGTGCTTCGTCGACTGATTCGCGGGTTCCAATTAGCAAATAACCACCGCTCACATCGAAGACTCCAGGAAGAGAAATCGCTTTTGCCTCAAGATACGCATTAAGAGTTTCTGCATCGATTCCGGAGAGTCTCTTTGCGAACCTTGATTCATTTACAATCCCTGCTTTCTCGCTTGTAAGACCGCCTATAACCTCCTCGAATTCAGCAATATCCTCGCCCGTACCTATCATGAAGACCATGTCTCCGACCGGTTCAAATTTGAGCTTCAGTTCCATCAACCCCGCAATCGTCTCGAATTGATCGACTTGCGTTCCATCCGGCTGCACAAAGGTCTTATAAGAGATAGATCCATCGGCAGAAGTTCCCATCGAATCTATCCCTATCCGTAGAGAGGAAATCAACTCTTGAGCTCTCGCAAGGGAGGGCTTGGTTCCGACGATAATCGCATAGTCACCTGCTTCAATAATACCAACCGGTATCTGAATCGACTCGAAGGCAATCTCAAGCTGCCCGGGCGTCAGATTCCTTGGAAGGATGGTAATTGTGTAAGACAGCGGACCTTCGTCTGCCTCGACAGTTTTTCCAAGTGAGTTGTAGACATCGACGGCTATCTCCAGATCCGTTCTAGTTCCGACAAACACAAGCGCAGTATCGCTTTCAAGAATCTCCACTTTGACGCCGATCAACCTGAAGAGCTGATTAAGCAAGTTCGATGAGACTTCGTCTTCAAGATCAAGAATTTCAAATTCACTCTTCTCTCCCGAATCGCCGGTAGACACCTGAACGAGCCTTTCCACAAGTGCCAGAGCGTTCTCTATCGATTCTCTGGTTCCGATAAGAAGCAGAACGTTGCCTACTGAATCCAGATCCACACTGAACCTTAGCTTATCTAACACAGCCTCCAGTGAACTGAGATCGAAACCCTCCGGCAAGGAGATCGTAGCGAATTCGATCTCGTCAGTTTCAGGTTCTTGATCCTCTTTTTCAAACTTTGAGAAGAGCTCAACTGCTCTTGCGTTGTTTTCTCCTGAACCAATGAACACAATGTAATCCGCTACTTCTACGATCTTTACAGGTATATTGAGAGAGGAAAGAAGCTCTCTGAACTGCCCCAAAGAAATCTCTTCTACTAGCTCAACGATTTCGTATTCGGGGCTCTCGAATTTCCCTATTCCCAATGTTGCAGAGACCGAACTCACCAATTCTCTGAAGCGGTCAACATTACTCTGGGTACCAACCGAAACCACGTCTCCACCGACTGGAAGAATCTGGACATTGAGCGATAGACTCTCAACAAGGGCCGCCATTTCGGCTAGCGAAAGCCCATCACCCAACGGGACTATTGAGTACACTCTCTTCTCATCGACCGCAGGATCCTCTGGAGTTAGGTATTCAACTATCTCTTTTGCCGTTCTTAAGTCACTATCGGGGCCAATTAACATCACTTCCCCGTCAACTTGAACAGCCGAAATACTGAGAGCCATGTCGCTCAGAATCCTCTCAAACTTTTCGAGAGTCAGTTCGGCAGGAAGTTTCGCAAGTCTATAAGAGACTCCTTTTCCTAGCCCGCTTCGAATAACTTCATCAAGTAGAGCAACAGCCATATTAACATCCTCTTCGAGACCCGATACGGACATGCTTTGCCCCAGCTTTGTATAGGAGAGGTTGAAACCGGCGGAAACTAGTATCTCCCGTAACTCCTCAAACGTCATCCCGGATGGAATAGTATATAGGGTAGTCAGCTTCTTCGTCTTCAACTCGAGACCGTCCATCAAAGCCGGTATTTCCGCAAGCTGATCTTCGGGACCTATTAGCAGGTAGCCTTGACTACTTTCGTGGAATACCTTCACGGCAAAGCTCATCGCCATGAAGAAATCAGAGAGAGTCTCGCCACTCCAGCCTTCGAGTTTCGGGAAGAACTGTGCCGTAAGGCTCTCCGCCGTCGGCGCCGACCCCATCTCCTTGAGAAGACTCTCAAAGACAACAATATCCTCTTCGTTTCCAACGACCACTATTCTGTCTCCCTCTCCGAAAACGATTAGAGAGGAGTTCATACTTGACAGAAGCTGATTCAGGAAATCAGTACTATGGCCTATCCCACTGAAGATGCGCATTTCTTGCGACTTCTCGGACGGTTTATCGGAAGTTAGGCGGTTAAGAATGTCCCTTACCTGTTCAATCTCTCCTTCCTTTCCATAAACGACGAAGCTGCCCCGAATCTCGAGAACGGAGATTTCCAGGCCAAGTGTGTTAATTATCCCATCGAGTTCTTCGATGGTAACTTCACGAGGAACTATAACTGTGACTTTGTGTTCGCTGATAATATCGTTCCTTATCTGTACGAATCTTTCAATCTCCTTCTCTGCTCCGATCACTACAAGTCTCCCGGCCACAGAAAGAGGATAGACGTTTATGTTGAACGCCGATTTGACTGATTGGGCAGCTGCAAGATCAAATCCGTCACGAACCTCGACTACTAGATAACTCTGTTCGCCGTCAACAACCTGAACCTCTCTTCGCGAGAGGATCGAGCTAATAGTCTCTTCGGCCTTCTTGACGTTTTCCTTTTGGCCGACCGCTATTACTCCGGTTGGCGTATTCAGAAGATCAATACGAATACCCAGCCTAGAGAAGATCGCTCTGAAACTGTCGGTCTCCTCAGTTGGGATTTCCACAAATGCAAAGATGTCAGGTTCATCGCCCTTGGGAAGCACTATTCCTTCAGCAAGTTCGCCGAAGACTCTTACGGTAGAACGAACATCGCTTTCCGGACCTATCACCATCGACCTTCCATCAACGGTAACAACTGTAACTGCAAGCCCCATCTTCTCCAGCATACTCTGCAGATTCTGAATAGAAGGAACGGACTCAACTATCTCGTAGTGAGGTCTCTCAAGACCTGAAAGCCTGGTTGTTTCGGTGCTTATTCGGTCAAGAATTGCCGTGGGACCCACAATGAGATAACCTGATTGGACCGGTGTTACGCTTATCTTTGCCCATTCTTTTTCTCCCAAATAACCCCGCAAGTATGAAACTAGCTTGCCATCTTCCCAGCCGGCAGGGTTGTTGAAGAATCTAGATTCGACCGTCTCATCTTCTTCCGCCCTTGAAAGCACCGAATGGACAACTTCTATCGCCTTTGTCGACTCCTCTTCGGTTCCAACCAGAACAACGCCGGAAGGAGATGAGAGAAGCTCAACATCTAGTCTTAGACTCTCAAGTATGGCAGTGAACTCGCCGATCCTGTCATTTGGAATATCAGTGAAAGCGTACTTGAGTTCCTTGTCGGTCTCAAGTATGACGGTTCGATCATTTATCGATTTTACGACGCTCGCTGCATTTTCAAGGTCCTCACCGTATCCGACAATTATCACGTTGCTTCCAAAGCTCAAAGCAGTAGCGTCTATCTTCAGTTCCGAAAGTACTTGTCTGATCGTCTCGAATGTGCCTTCGCTTGCAGGCATTATTATGTAGTCGTATTTTCTCGAGGTCAGTGGAGCCTCAAGACCGTTTCTCAGCATCTTGATCAATTCGACTGTCTTCTCTACACTCTCCTTCATGCCAACGACAAGGTGTTTGTCTCCGACCGGTAGTATCGTCACCTTAAGTCCCAGCCGTTCAAGAAGAGTGTCCAGCTGGTCTATTGCAGGAAGTGAGGTTTCTATGACAAAGAACGGATCTTCGATCCCTGCCAGACGATCGGCTTCCGCAACCAATCTCGAGATAACTTCCAGCGGACCGACAACGATATAGCCACTGGACGAAGGGGTGATTGAGATCCTAGAGAAATCGTCCTCGCCAAGGAAGTCCATGAAGTAGCTGGCATATTTTGCATCGTTCCAGCCCGGCACAACTGCAGCTACGTTTGAAACTCGCCCCTTCTCTCCTTCGGTTTCAGCAACCAGGGCTTCTCTTTCGAGAATCGCGTTGACGGTCTTGATTGCTGTCTCGACCTTTTCTCTGTCACCGATCATTAAAACCCCGGTGGCAGAAGGAAGAAGCTCTACTCCGGCACCAAGCTTATCAAGAATTGCCTGATAACTATCTATCTCGCTGCTCTGTATGCCCGTGAAGGCGTACGTGGGTTCATAAACCTGTGCTGTAGTTCTTCTACTAAGTATGTCATCTACTACCATGATCGTTCTCTCAACTGCCTCTTGAGAACCGATTACGATAACTCCGGATGGGGATGTAATTAAGGATACTTCAATTGCGAGTCTCTCAAGAATCGCATTGAAGCTGCCGATGTCTTCCCCGGAAATATCAACGACTCTGTATTCTACAGCTTCAGGCACAGTCACATCTTGTGAGACTGATTTCAAGAGCTGCTCCATTATCTGGCTTGTGCGTCGTACATCTTCACCTGAACCGATTACAATGGTGGAACTACCCATTTTTGCGAGATCAACCATAACCCCCAATCTAGCCAGAAGCCCTTCAAGATCGTCGACGGGAGGTATCCTGTCAAACACTGCGAAAGCCGGATCCTCAAATTCCCTGAGTCTCGAGATCTCTGCCTTGACTACTTCTGCCAGGACAATTGGAGTTAGGGCAATAAACCCGCTGGAGGACGTCATAATTGAGATTCTCTCAAAGTCGTCGACTCCAAGGAATAGTCTAAGGTATTCGCTTACCCTCGCAAGATCCCAACCCGGTATGGCCTTGATGTCAAGAGACACTCTTTCTTCCCTTTCGATTTCCTGAGCATGAAGCTGTTTATATAGAGATCTGAACTTTAAGAGATCCTCTTCTTCACCTATCGCGACAATCTTGTCAGCCACCCCGACTGCAAATACTCTGTAGTTAAGAAGTTCAAGGGCAGGTTCCAGTGACTGAACGGTAATTCCTGACGATAACGGAAGAAGAAGGAAACTCTCATACTTATCCTGAAGTGGAACATCTTGCGATTCTCTTGAGTTGATCGCCTCAATCAACTCCTCCGCACGTTCAAGCTCAGACTCTGCTCCAATGGCGACAACACCTGTAGGGGTGTTGAGCAGTTCGACATCAATACCCAGCCGTTCGATGATCGGGAGAAGTTGTGCTATCGAATCCGATCTAACATCTACAAATCTGAATCTCAAACTGAGATCTGCTGAAACACTTTCGGAGTGAGCCATTACCGACTCAACTATGTCAAGTGCCTTTAGAAGCTCTTCCCCAGAACCCACAGCAACTACTCCTGTAGAGATCTGGATGAACTCCGATACGACCCCAAGCTTTTCCATTACTATCTCCAGAGGAGCAATATCTTCAGGTCTTACAGGCAAGAAAATGAACGTTTTTGACTCTAGCGCCTGCTCCTCGGGTTCACCTTCCGGATAGATCGCATCTATAAGCTGATCGATGAGCTTTCCGGTTCTGTCAACACTGTCACGGTTTCCAACTATTAAGTACTTGTCTTCAACAGGAATGATTCCGACCTTTATTCCGAGAGCATCTATTAAAAGCTCCAGCTGGTCAAGAGGAGGTAAAGCTCGCTGTACCATGAAGTGCGGGTCCTGAATCTCTTCAAGTCTGGCGATCTCTTCCTCTATCGTCTTTAGAAGTTCAACCGGGCCAACGATTATGTATCCACTCACTGAAGGAGCAATCGAGACTCGAGAATAGAGGTCTTCGCCTAGATAGTCTCTTAAGTAGCTGGAAAGCATTTCGTTGCTCCAACCAGCTACCTTCTTAACGAAGGTCGATACGTTCCTTGTATCTTCAGAGGGACCTATCTCCTTCTTTTGATCAACAATCGTTTGCACTACAGTTTTGGCCCTTGAAACCTCTTCCGACGAACCAATCAAGAGGGCCCCTGAGGGAGAAGATAGTAGTTCAGCGTTGATTCCCATTTTCTCCAGAACCAAAGAGTAATCGCCAATCTCGTCAGAAGAAACTGAAACAAACTCGAACACCGATTCCGTCACAATAGTCGACGGCCGCTTCTCAAGGATTGATTCTGAAGTCTCCATTGCTTTTGCGACTTCTTTGCGTTCACCGATAATCAAGACACCAGACGGGGAGTCGAGAAGCTCCACTTCTATACCGATGCTCGAGAATATTCCTCTAAATGCTGCAGAATCCTCGCCCGATATTTGAGAGAGTTCAAATACCATTTCACCGACTTCGGGCTCGTCACCGATTATCTCCAGAAGCTTGGCAACTATCTCTATAGTTTGTTTGACATTGGGTTCAGTACCGATGATAACGAAGTAATCATCAACCTTCAGAATATCGACTATTACTCCGAGTCTCACTAGAAGAGAATTCAGTTCGTTTAATGAGGGCATCCTTCGCTCTATAGAGTAGAAGGGGCTTTCTATTTTCCTGAGCCTATCGAGTTCCCTTTCAACACTTTCCAAGATTGACTCGGGACAGTTGATGATGTATCCCTTGGCGGTCTGAACGAGAGAAATGCTGGCAGTCTTGTCAACTCCCAGGACTACTCCCAGATACGACAATAGTCGTTCAGAGTCCCAACCGGGCACCCCCAAAATCTCTTTGCTTGCAAAAGCCCCCTCCGCACTCTCTGAGGTGAGAATCTCTCCGTACAACCCTCTGAACAACTGAAGGTCGAAGCTGTTTCCGACAACAACGATCTTGTCGTAGATCTCTGTGATAACGAGATCGAAACCGAAGACATTTATCACTGAGTTTAGAGATTCTATTGCAATCTCAGGTTTAGAAGAGATTATCAGGTACGAACTATCGGCATCTACTTCTTGAGGAAGTGTAGTTGGTTCTTTCTTTAGAATCTCATCGACAATCTTCTTCGCTTTAGCCAGTTGTGTTTCGACACCGATTCCGATTATCCCAACTGGTGTTTCCACAAGATCAATCTCGTAACCAAGAAGGGTTAGAATCTCTTCCAGGCTACCGACCAAGGACAACTCAACATCTATTAAGCTATAGCTTTTTGGACCGGTCTCAATCGTCTCAATTCTCGACAAAATCGAACTAATAACTGCCATTGCATCTTCAAGGCGGTCCTCAGTTGCCACAACAGCCACGCCGGTTGGTGTGTTTACAAACTCCACTGACAAGCTAAGTTTATTCAGAAGCTCGCTGATCCCTTGAATCTCGGAATAGGGCAGATTTATGAATTCATACTTGTACTCTAATTTAGCCTCAGAAACGTCCCCCTGCACAGGAAGTCCGCTACTCAGCTGCCTTACAAGCCTTGATGCTTCCTCAACGTTCTCCCTGGAGCCAATAATCATGAACTGGTTCTCGACTGGAACTATGGTCGCAGCAATACCCAGTCTTTGCAATAGGACTTCAAACTGGGAAAGAGAGGGGATAGATGTCTCCAGTCTGTACGATGGGTTCTCAAATCCTCTCAGTTTTTCCGCTTCAGCGGAAACCGCTTCAAGAACAGATTCTGTTGCAATAACTATGTATCCATTGCCTGAAGTTGTGAGAGTGATATCAGAGAAGAGTCTAGGTCCAAGAAAGTCGCTGAGGTAGGCTCTGAACTTCTCGATATCCCAGCCGGGAATAGCCCTTATCTGGAGGGAGAGGCGAGTCTCCTGACTTGCCATCCTGCTTTCAACCATCTCAGTGATTCTGGGAATTCTCTCTTCAATGATCCCTTCTATCTCAGAAAGCCTTTCCGGATACGCTCTGATTACCAGAAGACCCGCAGAAGTGATGAAATCAGCCGTCTCATTTTCTACGAGAATCGTTTCGAGCAGATCCCCCAGACCGGAAGAGTAGATTTCGGGAGAGATCTCGAGAATCGATTCCCTTGTCACCCTGTATATCTGTCTTTCATGTTGTTCAAGTTCGTTGATGGCCCTCCCCATGATTCCTGAAGGACCATACATGAAGACCAGTCTGTCCGCAATCTGCTGAATTGTGTACTCACTCTCAACGAGACCTTGGGCAGCAAAGAACGTACCAAGAAAACTGGATACTTCTTCATATGAATCGTTGGTCTTCAGTTCCAGGTAAGTGCTATCATAGTCATCAAATGTAATCCCGGTAAATAACGACAGCAGATATTCGGCAGTCTCTATAGAGCTCTTAGCACCCTTCACGATGTAACCCTTTCTCTCGCCTAAGGGCTCAATTATTGAACCTGTAATTCGTTCGACCTGAGCTACTATCGACTCTTCTATTGTAAGGTGATAGTTCACCATGAGGTATGAAACGTCTTCAGAAATTGTGGAGAAAGAGTCTGCGATTCTCTCCAGAACAGGAACTAGATAATTTGGCAGCTCGAAAGTGACTTTTCCGATAGGCTCAAAGGTTCTGTCAACGGAAAGTTCCTCATAAACTGCATAGCTTTGAAGAATCCCGAAGATCGCTCCCACGAGGGTCCCGTCATCAGGAAGCCCCGACCCTGAAGCACTTACTAGTTTCAGAACGTCCTCAATCAAGAAGAAATTGTCGGGGAGAGTCAATGTAACCCTTGTCCTGCTCGAATCAAGATCTTCTGAGGTCAAATACAACCTGTAGAGATCGAGATACTCATAAAGGGCCGTAACTTGAGAATCGTTTCCAGAGAATATCAGCTTGTTGAACTCAGGAATACTTACTATGGTAAGGCTTTCTGAGAAGAGCAGCGAATTAAGACTCCTTGCCAATTCGTAGTATGCTGTAAGCGGTTCAACATCGACGTTAGTTATCTCCCACGGGACAGAGTATTCTTTGGTGACCGTGTTTTTCGTAAGAGCTGCAGAAAGACTCATGTGGGTCTGGAGATCGCCAAACACCATCAAAGAAGCCTCGTTCGGCAGATACTCTATGTAGCTATTTACTGGAAGAGTCTTTCTCAGCCTTTCAATCTGTTCTGAAACGGTCTCCCCCTCAATATTGAAATCAACACCGATATACGTCTTCCAGAAGGCATTAACAAGATCTTGAACTTCTTCAGGCGAACCCAGATAGAAGGTTCCGTCAGTCAAATAGGAATAAGCGACCCTATCTCCAAGAGACGTAAGGATATTTCTCAGAATATCTTCGGGCATGGCCAGTGAGAAACCAACCACAACCTGCTCATTTCTAACACTTGGAGAGATGATATACGATAGATCTAGCATTTCTTCCGAAAAAAGATATGTCATCGCAGTAGATAGCGTCATACCATATGTAGTGAATTTCTCGATATTCACATTAATATTCGATCTAAAGAATCTAAGCGTAACAACATTCTCCATAATCGTAACTTCTGGATCATCGATTGCTGGAATCAACAAAGCGACGTTCACCGACAGTCTCTTCGGATCTTGCCTGGTCCACAAACCTTCAACCGGACCCATTCGAAGCGGTAAATTCATATCTCTGCCGCTTACACCGTTTATTGCCAGAGAATATATGGTCCTTGAAGGATTCGATTGTATATTGTAATCTGTGACATTGTCCTTAAAGATCAGAGTCACTGTTACCGATTCTGCATCCATAGTGGGAATGACTGAATTCAGCTGATTAGAGAAACCAATACAGAAGAAGCCCAGAACTAGAAATAAGACCGCTATTCTTCTCACACGAATCACCCCATATTCACCCTCGAGTTTATGACCTGAAATACTTCACAACAAAGAAGCTGTTCGTACTAGTATCATTTAGCAGAACAGCAAATTCCGTAATTCCATATACTATATAGGAGGGAGCAACTTGCTCGCCCACTCTTACTGTTATCTCCGTCTCACCCGTCTGTAGAACTGCGTAATCAACCTTGTTCAACCTGTAATAGGCAACATACCTGACATTCTCTGCCTCTTCGCCGACTTCTAGCATTGAACTTATGACCTCCGAAGGACTCGCATAGAGTGGGAGGAAATGATTCTCCATACTGAAGACGCTCACCACCCTAGAAGT
Organism: Mesotoga sp. UBA5847; assembly: GCF_002432735.1. Classification (NCBI taxonomy): domain Bacteria; kingdom Thermotogati; phylum Thermotogota; class Thermotogae; order Kosmotogales; family Kosmotogaceae; genus Mesotoga; species Mesotoga sp. UBA5847. Next base: position 113,631 of record NZ_DJGL01000014.1, read on the forward strand.
ATCAACGGGATCAATTCTTATTCTGCTTGCCGCAACATCAGCAATCTCTACCGGTTCGAAGAGCAATACCAAGAGTACACCACCCGTGACTAACAGAGTAATTGAGACCACTATTATCAAAACGATCTTCTCCATAAAATCAGCTCCGTCTAGAAGGTCCCTGTTACAGCAATGTCCGTCCTCAACTCAAGCAAAAGATTGGACGGAATATTAGACTCCGGCAGAATCGGAAATCCAAGGTTTGATCTCAGATCAAGCTTTCTGACAAGAATTCTCGGTTCACTGACAATCATCTCAACAAGATCAAGAATATCTCTCGAACTACCTGAGACAGTGATTCCTTTGTACTCTCCTTGAGAAGACCTTATCGGAATCCTCTCCTCTATCTCCTTAAGATAACTCCTTGTACTCATTGCGCCTATCGCTTCGTTTCGGACTCTTGAGAGCAACTGAACCTCAAGGTATGCACTTTCAAGACCGTTCACCTCTTCGACCAGCAGAGATGTATTCTCGAAAGTGTTGTAGGAGTAAAGTACCACCAGGAACAAAAAACCTACGATCGTCAAAGCGATCAACGACCAGAAGGCAATCTTTGAGTTTATTCCCTTTCTGTCAAGAATACTGAGTCTTCTCTTCAGCTTATTAGCATAGTCTCTGTGAATGAAAAAGCCATCGTTGCTCTCAAAAGATCCCGAGTCGACAAAGGCATTAATTTCTTCGATGTTAAACTCGTCTCTCTCATTCATCGAGGCCACCCACCTTGAGGTCGACAAGTTGAAGAGAGTAAAGCTCCGCGAAGTCCAAATTACCCCTCACGCTTGGCCTGGCAAGAAGGGTTGGTGTGGTAAGCGGTGACGGGAAATAGGTATTATCACCTTCAAATATTAGATAGTAGAAGGAGTTACCAACACCACTTTCAAACGAAATTCTCGAAGCAATCGTCTTCAGAGCGTTCTCGTCTTCGAGATAAGCTTCCATTGTTCTGAAGACATCCATCTCTAGCGACTTCGAGCTTACATGAGCGCGAAGATCGCTAACCTGTCTACTAAGTCTATTCCGGATTGCAATGTACTCCTGCTTCTTGTCGAACATCATGTCAATGTCTGCTATCAGATTCCCTGTAAGGTATGTTCCAGTATTATCAAACAGATAGCCTTTCATTCTAGAAACCTGTCTAAATCTTACATCAAAGGCTTGGGTCACAAAAAAACGAGACCCGATAATCAGAACGACAATTATCAGCAGGACTATTAAAGAATACTTAAGCCTTGATACCCGTTTCTTCCTTGAATGTAAGTTTACGTCGACCAAGTATCTCACCACCTCTCATGAGTAGTCCCACCGAAGTATATGTTATCCCAGTCGTTTCCTTAATCCTAAGAGGCATGCTGACCACCTCTGTCTCGTCTCCAAGAATTCTCTGAAATGCTCTTGAGTAAACGGCTGTAGAAAGACTCGAGGGCCCCACTACAAAGAACCTTGTGAAGAGAGACTCGTCGGCCGCAGAAGTATTCGGAGAGTTCGACAGAGTGTTCGTAAGATACATCCTAAGCTGATAGGAGATTAGCCCTTCAAGTCTCTCGGAAGCCTCTTCTATCAATGAATCGTAATATGCCTTGGAGCCGACAAGGAACTCCCTCTGGATATCTGTTTTAGGAGAAAGAGAGTTGTCCTCACTGAAACCACTTGCCAGCTCGTCAAAACCATCGCTTATGTAGTTCAGCCCAACAATCTCTTCTCCTCTCAGTGTAAGGAGAATCGAATAATTCTTATCCACCACAAAGACGATGTTGTTTCCCTCGAAGACACTGGTATGAGCGGTCTTGAAGATGGAGAAAGGCTTAACATCTACTATATTCGGCTCGGGGAAGTTCTCACCTGTGAGTCTTCCAACGAATTCAAAAACAGCCTTCCTCTTGGTGATAATAAAGGCAGGAACCAACCCCGTCTTCAAAGAAGCAATTGAGTTGAGACAGGCAACGTTTACTTCGTCTGGCGGCAAAGAAAACTGAGAGGCGGCCTTGAAACTGGCAACGCTAAGCAGGTTCTTCATCGACTTGACCCTCGGAACCTCTAGATGCTGAAACACAACATCCTTTGGGTGGAAGGTCGTCACAAATATCTCATCTACGGGAAGAGTATTATTCTCGCCAAACACCCTGGCCGCTTCGCCAAGCGAGTTCTCACCGATCCTAAGGACAGAAAAGACCGGTATTACGCTCCTACCCTCGACCACTGCTCTTACGATCTCAGTGTAACCCTCATCGGAATTAACGGCAGTAATCATACTTTGAAACATATTTACCCCCAAGTCTCAATAAGTGACCTTCCCCGTAACCGGCTGGATAGTCAATACACTGCCATCAGCAAAATTCAGCGTTGTCGAACCGTTAAGAATTACTATAGACCCATCGCCGTTGAATCTTATTCTGAAACCTTCGGGATTCTCCCACAAGCAATCCTCAAAAATATCACCCGTTGTCGAAGACACCCTTCTAGTTCTGAAATCATAGAAGAGCTCGACTGGTCTTGAACGAACAATTGCCTCAAGTCGTTGGCTTTCAATGAAAGAATCGAAAGCTGTTTTGCTGAGGCTAATCTTTAGCTTAACTATGATTTCAGACGAAACCAGTACGACGCCGCTGATACACAGAGAGACCAGGACCAGACAGCACAACAACTCGGTCAAGCTCATCCAATACTTTGCTCCATAGCAAAGACTGCACCGTATATCGTTATTGCCAGGAAACCAATGAACCCACCAATAAATAATATCATTATTGGTTCCACAAGCGAAACAAGTTTCTTGAGTGCGTTCTGAACTTGCATATGATAGAAATCCGCAACTTTTAACATCACTTCATCCAGCTTGCCGGTCTCTTCACCAACAGCAACCATACTAACAACAATGGGCGGAAAGACCTTCTGGCGCTCCAAAGCAGCATTGATGCTTTCCCCACCCTTTATTCCTATTATTGCATTGCCCACTGCTTTCATAACTCTTGGACTCTGAGAGACTTCTCCGGCCAGTTCCAAAACGGTCGGCAGATCGACTCCACTGGCAACTAGGACCGCAGTCGTCCGAGTGAACCTCTCCATTGCCGTCATGTTTCTCAAATTCCTTATCGGAGGGATCAACTTACCAATGTTTTCCTTGACAACGTTTCCATATCTGCTCTTGAAGAAAAAGTAGCCTCCGATCAACAATCCGACAAGCATAACAAGCAACAGAGGCCAGTGATTCTCAAGAATGCTGTTCATACTCAGGAGAATTGCCATCGCTCCTTCTGGTTGAAAGTTTCCACCAAAAGCGCCGATCAGGTTCGGCAAAATGAAGAAGGAGATCATCCCAACTATTCCAACTGCAAAGACCATCATGAAGAGAGGGTATGACATAGCTGACTTCACTTGATTCTGCAGCTCGACCATCCCTTCGTAGAAGTCGGCAACCCGTTCTAGTGACTCGTCTAGCACTCCACCCGCTTCTCCGGCCTTAACCAGATTGGTGAAGAGGGGCTCGAATACACCCGTCTTTTCAAGTGACTCGCTGAAGCTCATTCCACCTTCTATATCCAGGACCACCCGAGTCACGATCTTTCTGAATCTTCTTGAAAAGAAAATCTGAGTTGAAAGAACCTGAAGAGCGTCTCTTATTCTCACACCTGAGGAAACCATGGTTGCCAATTGCCTTGAGAAGATGCTGACTTCCTTTTGCGAGGCAGGGAACATTGAAGCTTTCGTGGAAACATGTGAAGCGGACTGCTTGATTGAACTGACGACATACCCTCTGCTTGAAAGTATCTGAAGCGCCTCTAGTTTGGAGTTCGCAGCAAGCTTGCCTTTTTCTGATTTTCCCTTGGTGTTGATGACTTCATAGCGGAAATCGGGCATCTTTCACTCCACCCTCCTTAAGAGACAGACTGCGTAGGCCTTAGCAAAACCGGGACTGCTGCCGTTCCCCGATTTCGGTTTGATGTTCACTAGCTCGCTCTCTATCCCAAGAGCACTGGCAACGTTGTCTATCATTGACTGAACAAAACCAGCCAGCCTTATTTCTTCGATAACGACCACAGAATCAACGTTGTTCACTTCCCAGTTTCCTTTGATCAAGTCTGCCGTTTCCTTGAGAAACTCAATACTCCTGCGATCTTTGTTAGAGCTGTTTTCCGGATACCTGAGGCCGATGTTTCCAAGAGAGCAAGCCCCAAGAATTGCATCTACTATCGCATGACTCAAAACGTCACCGTCTGAGTGACCGGAAAGGTACAGTGAATTAGATACTTTCAAGCCACCCAGAAACAAACCCTTGCTTCCTGCGACAATAGGATGAACGTCATAACCTATTCCAACCCTTGTGTTCATATCAGCCTAATAGGCATAATAATATAGGTATACCCCCGAATATCCACAGGATTCATCTGAAGGGGACTATTCGAATCTACGAAATTCAGTTCTACCATTTCGGAATCAACCTTCTTCACTGCCTCTGACAGAAATCTAGGGTTGAAAGCGATAATTATGTCGTCACCCTCTTTGCTCGTCTTAATAACCTCGATCGATTCTCCGTGATCTGGACTACGAGCAATTATCTTGAACTCCTCATCGTTTATCTCAAACTTAACAGAATCAGATCCCAGTCTTGCAGCGATTGAAGCTCTTCTAACCGCATCGGAAAAAGTAACTGCGGGAAGAACAACCCTAGCTTTAAATGACTTTGGGAGAACTTTCTTGTAGTCTGGAAACTCCGCATCGACGACTTTGGTTACTATTTCGGTACCGTCAAAGAAAAACTGGACACGAGAACCGTCGTAAACTACTCTCATGACGTCGGACATCGCAGCCTTCAGACTATTCTGAAGATCTCTCATGCTCTTCAACGTCAGCAAAAAATGGTCTTCGATACTTAGGTCTATCCTCTCTTCAGAGAGGGCCATCCTGAATCCATCTGCGGCAACTAGGCGAACATAACCATCGTCGAATTCCCAGTATACACTGTTCAGATTTCTCATGAACTCATCTCTGGCAGCGCAAAATATCACCCTGTCTATCATCAACTCAACCGATGAGACCGATACAGTGAAGTCAAGCCCCCCGGCTGCAGCCTCTATATCAGGAAAATCCCCTGGATCCATAGTAGGAAGAGTGAATTGGGCACTTCCCAAACGAATAACCACATTAGTTTCTTCGGTCTCAAATATTACTTCTCCTTCCGGGAGATTCCTTACTATCTCTAGAACCAGACGGGCATCGATAACGAAATCACAACTTCCATCAATGTGCTTGGGCTTCAGTTCGGTGGTAATAGCTGTCTCGAGATCAGTTGCCACAAGCTTGATGGTCGACTCATCCTTCATCGAGAAATATATGCCTGAAAGAATCGGTTTTACGCTCTTTGACGCTACTGCACCGGAAACCGACTCCAATCTAGTGAGGATTTCGGAACGAGCTACGACGAATTTCATCATACACCTCCACTTGATGAGCTTTTCATAGATTATAACATCTATGTGGCATAATCATTATGATAAGCAGCAATGGCAGATTGTTATCCACTGGAGAGCGAGAGCGATGAACATAAGATATATTCATTCGTGGAGCATGGAACCAAATCAAGCGATAGCTTTGCAAAACAAGCTCGCCAATCAGCTCGTCTTGCACACTCGTATCGCGAACCCACGCTTGATAGCCGGAGTAGATGTCTCTTTTCCATCAAGAGCTACTGCCCTTGCAGTTGTAGTAGTACTGGAATTCAGCACTTTACAAGTTGTCGATTGCTTCCATGCAATCGGAAAGGTTGATACACCTTACATTCCCGGACTTCTTTCCTTCAGAGAAGGCCCCACAATTCTCAACGCTCTATCGAAATCTTCTGAAGTCGATTTGCTTTTCTTCGACGGCCACGGAATCGCCCACCCAAGGGGGATTGGTATAGCCTCCCATATTGGTCTCTTTCTAGAAACACCAACCATAGGAGTAGCCAAGAAACTTCTATTCGGGCGGCTACATAGCACCCCTGTGGACAAGGGAAAGAAAAGCCCAATAACCGCCCCAGATGGTAGGCTGCTAGGGTACGCGTTATGTACTAGACAAGGAGTGAAACCGGTATATGTCTCTCCAGGCAATCGGATAACTCCGGAACTCTCTGTTGAAATGGTTTTGAAGACTACCGACAAGTACAGAATTCCCGAACCAACCAGACAGGCTCACATAATGACGCAGAAGCTTAAGGATCAACTTAGCCTGTAGAAAACTATCGATGCCGCGCCGGTTATACCTGCGTTTTCTACCAGCCTGCTGAGTGTAATACTATAAGTTCCAATGAATGAAGGCATGACAAAAGCAGGCATCTTTCTCAGAATACCGTCAATAAGCAGATCTCCCGCTTTACTTATCCCGCCTCCGATGATGATATGCTCAGGATTGAAGACATGGATGAAATTGCCAATTGCGATTGCCATAGCCTTTGTCACTCTCTCCACTATCATTGTGGCTGCTAGGTCTCCCCCTCGCGCTGAATCGAAAACGACCTTGGCAGTTATTTCGGGTGCGGAAAACATTGAGGATTTGGGAAACCGCTTTGAATACTCTCTGGCCATTTTGACAATGGCGGTGGCAGATGCAAGAGACTCCAAACATCCATGAGAACCACATCCACATAGAGGACCCTCGGGTTCCACAATTGTATGTCCGAGCTCTCCACCATAACCGCTGCTACCCGTCATCAGTATTCCATGGGTAATCACGCCTCCTCCGACCCCCGTGCCAAGGGTGAGTCCTATCATGTGCTGACTTCCTTTGAACTCCCCAAAGGCCCATTCTCCAAGAATAAATGAGTTTGCATCATTCTCCACGAACGTCTGGACTCCGGTTATCTTTTCCAGCATCGATGCAAGTCCGAATCCTGACCAATCGGGGAGATTCGGCGAGAATAGCACAGTACCTGTGTCATGATCTATCGAGCCGGGCGAACCGACCCCAATACCAAGTATTTCGGAGGAACTAACAGCTGATTCGAGAAGAAGCTCCTTTATCGCTTCCCCAATTCTTGTAACAACGGTTATCCTACCATCGAAGACTCTAGTGGGAATCATCTTTTTCTCAATAATCCGGCCGTCTTCTTCAACTATTGCAATCTTTGTTTCTGTACCGCCAAGATCAATACCTATAACGTACTTAGCCATTTGCATCTCCAGTCTAGTACGACTTTTTCTCCATCTCTATCAAGTCCAAGAACTCCTCATTCGTGGCGGTTCCACGTAGTTTTTCCATGATTAGTCTCAGGCCCTCTTCCTCTGACATTGATGAAAGCATTCTCCTAAGAACCCAAACCTTCCTAAGAATATCGGAAGGAAGAAGAAGCTCTTCTCTCCTTGTTCCTGAGAGGGTTAGGTTGATCGAAGGAAACATTCTCTTATTGGCAAGCTGTCTCGACAGGATCAATTCCATGTTTCCAGTACCTTTGAATTCCTCAAATATGACCTCATCCATCTTGCTCCCGGTTTCGACAAGAGCAGTAGCGATTATCGTAAGGCTTCCACCCTCTTCAATGTTACGGGCTGCTCCGAAGAAGTACTTGGGTTTGTACAAGGCAGAAGGATCCACGCCACCAGAAAGAAGTTTTCCGCTAGGCGGAACATACAAATTGTAAGCCCTTGCAAGCCTGGTTATACTGTCAAGGAGGATAACAACGTCGTAATTGAATTCCACTAATCTCTTGGCCATCTCGATTGTCATCTCAGCGACTCGTATCTGCTTCTCTGGATGCATGTCAAACGGAGCCGCAATCACGTGTGCATTTGTGCTTCTTCTGAGATCGGTGACTTCTTCAGGTCTCTCATCAATAAGTAAGATAATCCTAACCGTATCGGGATGATTTTCAGCAATGCCATTTGCCAGTTCCTTCAGAAGTATCGTCTTACCCGCCTTAGGAGGCGAGACAATTAGCCCTCTCTGTCCCTTTCCTATCGGAGAAAAGAGGTCGACCATTCTCGTACTCATAATGTGCGATTCTGTTTCCGTAATAAGCATGTCTTCGGGATGGATAGGAGTGAGATTCTGAAAGGTTATTCGTTCAGCAGCGAAGTTGATTGCTTTGTGGTTAATGGCTTCAATTCTCAGGAGCGCGAAATACTTCTCTCCTTCTTTCGGTGGTCTCACCTGCCCCGCGACTGTATCGCCGCTAGTGAGATTAAATCTTCTGATCTGTGACTGGCTAACGTAAATATCATTTGAGCTTGGGAGAAGATTGTTATCGAGCGTTCTTAGAAAACCATATCCCCCATCTGTAATCTCCAGAACTCCTTGATCAAAGAAGTAGCCGTAGGATTCGGTTTGAGCCTTTAGAACAGCGAAGATCAAATCCTTCTTTGCCATCTGCGTATAGCCCTGTACGTCATACTTTCTGGCAAGTTTATACACCTCCCTGATAGGCATAGCCTGAAGCTGGGAGATGTCAATTTCGACTTCCCTGATATTGTCCTTGTCTTTGTCCTTATCCTTCTTGGGAATCTCCTTGGCATCATCCATAACGCCTTCTCTAAAGGTTTCCTGAGCTACCGGGCCATCTGCATTAGGTTCTTCGTAGTTCTTCTTGGAAATGGTCATAACTTCTTCTTTTTCCTTTCCAGATTCATTAGAAGGAGTTATATTTGCCTTCTGATTCTCCACATCTCTTTTCGTTTCAGTCTTCTTCGATTCCGTCTTTTTTGATTCGGTCTTTTTTGATTCGGCCTTTCTCTTGGTAGTTCTCTTGTTGGCGGCTTTCTCGATTAGAACCTTTTCTACTTGTTCGTTTGGAGTTTCTTCTGTCTTCTTTTTTCTTGGGCTCAAATTCAACGGTACATTCTATCCACCACTGGAAGAATGTACCTACCCTCCTTCCGTGTTCTTGAAATTAATAAGATTATGAAGCTAATCGTATTTGTAAGAAAGCATGGGAGACCTGTCTCCGGCGAGGTACCGATTCTTTCAGGAATAATATACCACTTACGAAGCAAAATTCAAAGCTTATTGACCTTGTTGTTTCTCATAGCGCTTCCAGTCTTTGGTGAACCTCTCTATCCCAATATCTGTAAGCGGATGATTGAATAGTCTGAGAAGCACATCAAAGGGTATTGTCACAATATCCGCACCCATCAAAGCGGCCTCTAGTACATGCATAGGATGCCTCACGCTTGCAACGATGATCTCAGTACAATAGCCATAGTTCGCAAAAATGTCAACAATCTCCTCAACTATTCCCATCCCTTTACTAGCAATATCGTCTAGCCTTCCAACAAATGGGCTTACGTATGTAGCACCTGCCTTCGCAGCTAGAGTAGCCTGAAGCGAATTGAATATAAGTGTTACATTTGTCCTTATCCCTTCACCACTAAGGGTTTTCACAGCCCGCATCCCATCTTTTGTCATTGGGATTTTAACAACAACATACTCGCTAAGAGAAGCCAATTCTCGCGCTTGTGATACCATATTCTCAAAATCCGTTGCCGTAACCTCGGCTGACACAGGACCCCTAACGGTTTCGCAGATTTCCACAACACGTTGTTCGAACTTCACGCTTTCTCTGGAGACAAGCGTTGGATTAGTCGTGACTCCATCAACCAGTCCAAGCTTCATACCCTCTCGAATCTCGTCAATGTTAGCTGTATCAAGGAATATCTTCACTTTCGTACCTCCGAAGAATGGCTACCTTTCGGTAGCCATCATTTTTTGTCCTGTTTCTTTTCAGTCTTCTTCTCGGGCTTCTTTTCCTGTCTTTCTTCGTTGTCAATGAGTTGGAGGACGGCCATCTCACTAGCGTCTCCTCTTCGCATGCCAAGTTTCACAATCCTTGTGTATCCGCCGTTCCTTTCGAGATACTTGACAGCTATCTCATCACATATCTTCTTAACTAGCTTCCTGTCATTGAAATTTCTGTTGATTTCGCGGCGCAAAGCAAGATTTCTTGACTTGAGCTCCTGCGATTCGCTACTCTCGGAATCCTTAGCGGCGATTTCCGCCGACAGTATTGTAGCCTTCTTTGCTTTCGTAATTATGCTTTCTACGAACGGCCTTACCTCTTTAGCCCTAGTTACCGTCGTTACTATTGTCCCGTGTTCAAACAGCTCCCTAGCCAGGTTTCGCATCAGAGCAACTCTCTGGCTATGGGGCATATTCAATTTGCTTCCACTAACTCTATGACGCATCTCTTATAGGCCTCCTCACAATCATTCTTTCTTGAGCACGATGTTGAACTTGTCTCTCAGTTTCTTCACGACTTCAAGCATTGACTTCTCACCGAAATTTCTGATCTTCAGAAGATCGGCCTCACTCTTGTCAAGAAGATCGCCAATTCTGTTTATCTTATCTCGTTTAAGGCAGTTAAGAGATCTCACTGAAAGATCAAGTTCTTCGATCTTCTTCGCAGCGACGGAGTTTGAGTCTTGTTCATCCGCCTGAGAAACTTCTGCACTCATCTCACTCTCTTCGGTGATTGTCTCTTCTTCCTCTGGCTCGATGGTTGATCCGGTTAGTCCTTGGGTCGGTTGACCAAGTCCGCTTGAAACAACCTCAAAATGCCTCATAAGGATATCAGTTGCTCTCATCAAAGCATCAGAAGGAGTTATTGATTTCTTCGTCCAGACGTCGAGAACGAGTTTATCATAGTCGGTCCTCTTTCCTACACGAACGTTCTCTGTCTGGAAGTTGACTTTCAATACCGGACTAAAGATTCCATCAATGTATATCATTTCTACGTCGTGCTCGATCTCCATCTCTGAAACAGGGACAAATCCTCTCCCTATCTCTGCGAAAAGCTCGATATAGACAACCGAATCCGTGTTGAGAGTAGCCACATATTGCGATGGGTTTACCACTTCAACACCGGTGGGAGTCTTTATATCCCCTGCAGTGATAACCCCAGGTCCTACCTTTTCAAGAGTTAGTTTCACTGCGTCAGAGAACTCTAGAGCAGGTTTCAGCTGGACTTTCTTGAAATTGAGGATGATTTCAAGGATGTCCTCTTTAACTCCGTCGATAACATCGTATTCGTGATACTTCCCAGGTATCTTAAGCTTTGTGATCGCCATACTAGGTATCGATGAGAGTAGAACCCTCCTTAGCGAGTTCCCAATAGTAGTGGCGTATCCTCTTTCCATTGGAGAAAGGATGAACCTTGTGAAATAGCTGTTCTGATCCTCTCGTTCTTCTTCAATTCGCAAGTTCTTGGGCATTATTGATGTCAACATTATTTCGCCCAGAATTCGGGCACACACCTCCTTCCAAGAAGGTAAGAATCGGATTTACTTGGAGTAGAGCTCGATAATCGACTGCAGATCAACTGGAATCTCTACTTCTTCGGTTACAGGGTATCTCAGGTAGGTCCCTCTGAATGTCTCGTAATCTACCTCAACCCACGGATAGGCTGTTCTTTCTTTCGATGCTTCTACCGCTTCTTTGATCGGTACGACCGCTCTGCTCTTCTCTCTGATCTCCACGATATCACCGACTCTAAGGTTAAAGGAGGGTTTATTGACCCTTCTACCATTGACTAGGACATGTCCATGGTTAACCAGCTGTCTTGCCTGTCTCCTGCTGGATGCAAATCCCATCCTGAAGACCATGTTATCAAGTCTTGATTCAAGGATCTTAACCAGAGCGCTTCCTGTCTCTTCACTCTTTCTCAGAGCCGCTTCGAAATATCTTCTGAACTGTCTCTCAAGGACTCCATAAATCCTCTTGACTACCTGTTTCGATCTTAATTGCATTCCGTATTGAGTAAGCTTTCTTGTCGAGGCTCCGTGCTGTCCAGGTGCTACAGGTCTCTTGACTTGAGCACATCTTGGTGAAAAACACCTTTCACCTTTTAGATAAAGCTTGAACCCTTCGCGACGACAAAGCTTACACACTGGTCCTGTATATCTGGCCATTCAACTCCCTCCTAAATCAGACTCTTCTTCTTCTTCTTGGTCTGCAACCGTTATGAGGCAGTGGCGTGATATCCTTAAGCGTCTCAACAGTGAGACCTGCCGCTTGAATAGTTCTGATTGCAGCTTCTCGTCCCGAACCTGGGCCTTTAACTTCTATTCCTACTCTTGTGATTCCCAACTTAATAGCTTCTTTGGCTATCCTGTCTGCGCCAAGTTGGGCAGCATATGGTGTGGATTTTTTCGAACCGGAGTATCCGGCAGTTCCGCCTGAAGTCCACATAAGGGTATTACCCTCGGGATCCGTCAGGGTGATTATTGTGTTGTTGAAAGAGGACTTTATATGTATTACCCCTCTATCAGTAGTTAGCTTTTTTCTCTTCTTGGCTGCTGGTCTCTTTGCCATTCGCTTTTACCTCCCGTCTTAGCTCTTCTTCCGAATCTTACTGGCTCTAGAACCCTTCCTTGTTCTTCCGTTGGAATGTGTCTTTTGACCGCGAACAGGAAGTCCGTTTCTGTGCCTGTAACCTCTATAACTTCCAATCTCGATTAGTCGCTTGATTGACCTGTCAACTTCGGTCCTTAGCTCACCCTCAACTTTGTAGTGCTCGTTGATGAATTTTGCAATTCTACTTACTTCCTCGTCTGTCAGGTCCTTTGCTCTTTTGTCACCGTTGATCTCAGTTCCGGTAAGAATCTCGTTTGCTCTTGTGTACCCTATACCATAGATATAGGTCAGGGCAACGAACGTCTTCTTATTATTTGGAAGCTCAACACCAAGGATACGTGCCATCTATATCCCTCCTCAACCCTGACGCTGGTTGTGCTTTGGATTTTTCTCGCATACAACTCTTATTCTTCCATTACGTCTAATAACCTTGCAGTGTTCACATCTCTTCTTTACCGAAGCGCGGACTTTCAATTCGTTTCTCCTCCTTTGTCTATCCTTTTTCGATAAACAATTCTTCCTTTGGTCAGGTCATATATTGAAACCTCTACTACGACCTTATCGCCGGGGATCAACCTGATGAAGTTCTTGCGCATTTTCCCAGAGATGTGAGCAAGAACAGAGTGGCCGTTTTCCAGTTCGACCTTGAAGGTCGCGTTGGGCATCGATTCCACAACTATTCCATCCATCTTTATAATATCGCTCTTGTCCGACACCAGTGATCCTCCTCACAGTCTGGAAAGGATTTTTGGACCGTCTTTCATAATCGCTATGTCATGCTCAAAATGAGCTGCACGCGACCTGTCCTCAGTAACTACGGTCCATCCGTCTTCCAGGGTCTCTAAACTGTAGTGTCCGCTCGCAACCATGGGTTCGATCGCAAGGGTCATACCTGTTCTCAATAGCATTCCGCTTCCCTGTCTTCCATAATTGGGCACCTGAGGATCCTCATGAAGATTTACGCCCACTCCGTGGCCAACATAGTCTCTTATCACAGAAAAACCTGCGCTTTCCACGCAGCTCTGAATAGCGAAGCCTATGTCACCGAGCCTATTGCCGGCAACGGCCACTTCAATACCCTTGCAGAGCGCCTCTTCCGTCCGCTCCATGAGTAACCTGTCTTTCTCGCATAAATAACTTCCTACAACAAAAGACCTTGCAGCGTCTCCGATGAAGCCATCTTTGACTACTCCACAATCGACAGAGACGATATCGCCCTCAGAGAAGACTTTCGCTTTCAAGGGAAACCCGTGAATAACTTCTTCATTCACTGATACACAGAGAGTATAAGGGTATCCATTATAGCCCTTGAATGCGGGGATGCCACCTCTTCTATTGATCACATCTTCTGCTGCTCTTTCCATATCGTTCGCAGAAGCTCCTTCAACTGCGTAAGCTTCTACGACTGCCAACACTTCCGCAACGATCTTCGCAGCAAATTCGATTTTACATATTTCTTCTGGAGATTTCAACCTAACCATGTTTTGCCTTCTCCAGATGATCAACGATTTGGGCTGTGACACTATTGATTTCTCCTGAACCATCAACCTCTATTAGGTTTCCCTTTTCTTCTGAATAGTAGTTGACAACCGGCTCAGTCTTTTCCAAATAAACTCTATACCTTGCCCGCACAGTTTCAGGTTTGTCGTCATCACGCTGAACCAGGTTACTGCCGTCAATGTCACATCGACCTTCATTTCTTGGCTTCAGCGTCAGGAGATTGTAAACCTTACCACATTCGGGACAAACTCTCCTGCTTGAAATCCGGTTCACAACTTCCTCTTCAGTCGCATTTACTAAGAGTGAAACATCGATCTTCTTCTCGAGCACCGTAAGCATTTCGTCAAGAGCTATTGCCTGTTCGACAGTTCTTGGAAAGCCATCAAGTATGAATCCGTACTTTGCGTCCTCTCTTGACAACCTCTCCCTAACCAGGTCGATCATCAGGTTATCGGGGACGAGAAGCCCTTTGTCCATTATCTCTTTGACCTTCAGCCCAAGGTCAGTGCCAGCAGCCACGGCTTCCCTCAACATATCGCCAGTGGATATGTGCGGAATATCGAATTTTTGGGCTAATCTCTTTGCCTGCGTCCCCTTTCCTGCGCCAGGAGGACCCATGAGAATCACATTCATACTTATCTCCTTCCACGCAACTTGCCTTTCTTCACAAATCCCTCATAGTGTCTGACCATGAGATGCGTTTCCATCTGCTGAAGGATATCAATCGCAACACCCACAGCAATCAGCATTGAAGTTCCTCCAATAGCGAGGCCGCCAATGCTGAAAACCCCGCCTATAACTAACGGAAGCAACGCAATTACAACCAAAAAGACGGCTCCCATGAAGACAACTCTGTTCAGAACTCTCTGAATGTATTGTTGAGTAGAAAATCCGGGCCTGATTCCTGGGATGTATCCTCCGTAGTTACGTATATTATCTGAAACCTCCCTCACATCGAAAACCAATGAACTGTAGAAGAACGTGAAGAAGAAAACCATTCCACCATATAGGAGAATGTATACGGGAGAAGTCTGCGCAAAAAGTGTCTGAATTACATTCCTACCGCCACTTCCCTCAGGAAAAGCAGTAGCAATAAACTGAGGTAGCATCATTATTGCAGAACTGAATATTATCGGAATGACTCCACCTTGATTAACCTTAATGGGAATGTGGGTAGAAACTCCCCCATAGACCCTTCTGCCCGTAACTCTTCTGGCATACTGCACTTCAATCCTTCTCTCCCCCATCTGTACGTAAATAATGGAAACAACTGTGAAGAGAGCTATCGCTAGTAAAATCGCCCACTGAACTGGCGACAACGCGACTACTACCTGCATTATAGAAGCAGGGTATCTGGCAACTATTCCTCCGAAGATAAGAACCGATATTCCGTTCCCGATTCCCTTCTCGGTAATTCTCTCACCGAGCCACAAAAGGAACATTGTACCACCTATAAGAGTGGAGGTGGACAGAAGAACAAACAGAATTCTATTCGGAATTGCCATTATTGCAGTGTTAGAAGAGAGGCCAAATGATATAAGGAATCCTTGAAGACTCGCAAGTCCGACCGTCAACATCCTCGTGTAGCGAGCGTATTTCTTCTTTCCCTCTTCACCTTCCTTGAGCATTTCCTTCAGACTTGGAACTACAGCAGTGAGAAGTTGAAGCATAATCTGCGCGTTTATGTATGGAGTAACACTCATCAGAAATATTGAAAACTGCTCGACTGCCCCACCTGTGAAAACATCAAAGAAGCCTATGAATCCTCCGGCCCCGCCTTCAGATAGAGCCCCAAAGTAAGTTGACCAGGCCTGGATATTAATACCGGGGATTGGTATATAAACCCCTAGTCTGAAGACAGCCAGTGCAAGGAATGTGAAGAGGATTCTGTCTCTGAGCTCTGGAATCTTGAACGCGTTCTTCAGGGCATTCCACATTGTCAGATCACCTCTGCCTTTCCACCAGCAGCTTCAATCTTCTCCTTGGCAGTAGCGCTAAATGCATTTGCCTTGACGACGAAAGACTTAGTCAATTCACCTCTCGCCAATATTTTCACTCCGTCTTTGAGATCTTTCAGTATCTTGTTCTTGACAAGCATCTCGGGCGAAATCTCGCTGCCACTTTCAAATCTCTCTTCGAGAGTCGAGATATTTACAGTTGCATACACTATAGAACCTCGGTTTTTGAACCCTTTTTTTGGTGTTCTTCTGAATAGGGGTGTCTGTCCGCCCTCGAAGCGTGCAGCCACCTTGCCTGTCGCTCTTCCCTGGCCTTTGTGGCCTCTGGTGGCGGTCTTTCCCATTCCCGAACCGGTACCGCGTCCTATTCTTTTCTCTCTTGTTCTCGAACCGGGCGTCGGACTTAGATCCTCAACTTTAAAAGCCATCTTCCTACCCCCTTCAGTCATCAAGTTCTTCAACAGCAAGAAGATGTCGCACTGCATTCACCATGCCTCTAATCTGCGGAGAATCAGGCTGAACCACTTCACTGTCCAGCTTTCCAAGACCAAGTGCCTTAACCGTCTTCAGCTGTCTTCTGTTATAACCAATCGGACTCTTTATTAATCGAATTCTCAAACTCTTTGCCATTACTGACCTTCCTCCTCGTTGACTCCGTGGAAAACCGCCTTCAGAGGTACGTCCCTTAGCTTCGCAAAATCCTGGGGAGATCTCAGGCTAACCAAACCATTCAGAGCAGCTCTAGCCATATTGAGCGTGTTCGATGATCCAAGGGACTTCGTTAGGATATTCTTGACCCCTGCCAGCTCAACGACCGCCCTAACAGGCGAGTTAGCGATAATTCCCGTTCCTGGACCGGCAGGCTTAAGCATTATCTTTGCAGAATCCTGTCTTCCAATTGTCTCATGTGGTACGGTTTCGTTTCTTACCGCAACTTCAGTAACATTCTTCTTGGCTTCCAGCACTGCCTTCCTGATTGCAGTGGGGACCTCCCTGGCGCTACCAATTCCAAGACCGACCTTTCCATCTCGATTGCCCACAACTGCAACAACTCTAAAAGACAAGTTCTTGCCGCCGGCGACCACCTTCGTCACTCTACGTATTTCAATGATTCTTTCTTCAAATTCGTTGTCTTCAACCTGCTTTTCCACAGGGGCGTTTCTGGAAGCTCTGGGGCTTCTTCTTCCATCGCGTGAAGATTTCGAATTGCGATCATTCTTCATCTCTTCAGCCATCTTCTTCACCTCCTCAGAACTGTAGTCCACCTGCTCGAGCGCCCTCGGCAAGTGACTTGACTCTTCCATGGAACTTGAATCCTCCACGGTCGAAGACCACGCTGGTGATTCCCTTGTCTTTCGCCTTCTTCGCGAGGAGCTCCCCAACCTTTTTCGCAGCATCGACATTCCATGTCTTCTCAACAGAACCTCTTATTTCCTTGTCTACCGTCGAGGCCGCAACAAGGGTTACTCCCTTGGAATCGTCTATTAGTTGAGCATATATGTGCTTCTCGCTTCTGAAGACTGCTAGTCTCGGTCTTTCCGATGTTCCGGAAACTGCAGACCTGACGCGAAGATGTCTCTTTCGCCTTTGTTCCTTTTTATCTTTATGTTTGAACACTCCAGCCGCCTCCTTGATTAGACCTTCTTACCGACTTTAGTTCTGATTGCTTCTCCCTTGTAACGTATTCCCTTTCCGGAATAAACGATCGGTATTCTCCATCGCTTGATGTTCGCAGCAACCTGGCCAACCAAGTACTTGTCAATTCCTTTGACAACTATAGCCTGCGGCGCTGGCACTTCAAACTCTATTCCAGCAGGAGGATCGACCTCAACCGGATGAGCGTAACCGAGATTCATTACAAGTTTCTTTCCCTGAAGCTGAGCTCTGTAACCTACTCCAACGATTTCGAGTTCCTTAACAAACCCTTGTGTAACACCCACGACCATGTTGTTTATTAGCGACCAAAAGGTCCCGGCATACTTGGCCAATCTCTTGTAATCGCTCTTTCTTATCACAACATCCTCATTTGACTTCACCCAGAGCTCTTTTTCGCCGGCTTCGATCTTCACAAGAGGAAGGAGTTCCTGTTTCAGCTCGCCTTTCGGTCCCTTCACAGTGATCAAGTTTCCTTCGATTTTGTATGATACACCAGCAGGGATTTTTATGGAATGCTTAAGTAGTCTAGACATCAGAACTCCCCCCCTACCACACGTAGCAGATGACTTCGCCGCCGACGCCTTGCGAACGGGCCTGCTTGTCTGTCATCACTCCGCTGGAAGTACTTACAATTGCTATTCCCATACCTGACTTTACCTTCGGAAGTTTGTCCTTGTTCACGTACATCCTTCTGCCAGGTTTGGAAATTCTCACGATTCCAGAGATGACGTTGATCTTATGCCTTCTGTCTCCCTTGTACTTCAAGAAGACTTTCAAGACACCCTGTTTGCCATCCTCTATGTATTTATAATCGTCTATATAGCCTTCCGCCTTCAAAATATCCAGAAGCTTCTTCTTCAGGTTAGAAGCCGGTATATCCACGCTCTCCTTGAAGGCAGCGTTGGCATTTCTTATTCTAGTGAGCATGTCGGCTATGGGATCACTCCACATTACATTTCCCTCCTCACCAGCTTGCTTTCTTCACACCGGGGAGTTTTCCCTCGGAAGCCAGCTGTCTAAAGCACACTCTGCAAAGACCGAACTCTCTATACACTGCTCTAGGTCTGCCACAAAGATTGCATCTGTTATATTTCCTTACTTTGAACTTGGGTTCTCGTTTCCACTTTTCGACTAATGATTTCTTCGCCATGCACCTACCTCCTTAGACCATGACTCTCTTGAAAGGAAGTCCTAGAAGTGCAAGCAACCTTCTGGCCTCCTCGTCAGTCTTGGCCGTGGTAACAACTATTATGTCCATTCCCTGAACTCGTTTTATCTGATCTGGCACAATTTCGGGAAAGACTAGCTGTTCGGGAAGTCCCATTGCATAATTGCCTCTGCCGTCAAACGAGTCCGGATCAACGCCTCTGAAGTCCCTCAGCTTCGGAAGAACAATATTTATCAGCTTGTAAAGGAAGTTGTACATCCTTGGACCTCTGAGGGTAACCTTCAATCCCACCGGCATTCCATCACGAAGTTTGAAGTTGGCTATACTCTTCTTGGCTTTCGTCACCACTGGCTTCTGTCCCGCTATCGTCATCAATTCCTTACCATGGAGATCGAGAAGATCCGCATTTCTAGATCCCTCTCCAATACCCATGTTTACTACTATTTTGGAGACTCTTGGCACTTCCAGCCTGTTCTTATAACCAAATTCCTTAGTCATGGTAGGGACTACTTCATTTTCAAATCTATCTTTCAAAGGGACGTATTCGTATGCCATCAACAATTCCTCCCCATTAGACCTTATCGATTATCTCGCCGCACTTCTTGCAGGCTCTAACCTTTTCGCCATTCTCAAGGATTTTGTGCGCGACTCTCGTAGGCTTATTACAGTTGGGGCAGACAACCATCACTTTCGAAACATATATTGGAGATTCCCTTTCAATTATTCCACCTTCACGGTATTGATTGGTTGGTCTCTGATGCTTTTTCGTGAAGTTGACACCCTCAACTATTATCTTCTTCTCCGAGGGAATTGTCTTAAGAACTTTGCCCTTCTTGCCCCTGTCTTTACCAGATATCACCATTACAATGTCTTCTCTCTTCACTCTACTCATTTGCGTCACTCCTCACCAGACTTCCTGAGCTAGAGAAGCGATTTTCGAAAATCCCTTATCTCTGATCTCCCTAGCTACAGGTCCAAAGACACGTGTCCCTCTGGGCTGGTTCTGCTTATCAATAATCACCGCAGCATTATCATCGAAGCGTATGTAAGTGCCGTCAGGTCTTCGAATCTCTTTAGCAGTTCTCACAAGCACGGCCCTCACTATATCGCC